>PXSY01000052.1 GCA_003023125.1 Bacteroidetes bacterium QH_10_64_19 | reverse complement strand
GGTAGTAGAACGAGCCGTCGAGGTGGCGGGCCTTGTCTCTTGCGCCGCCGAAGGCTTCCAGAAGGAATGTCTTCAGGTCAAGTCCCTCCAACCGGTCGCCGGCCACCCGGGGCGAGAGCTGATCGGCGCTGGTGCCCCACAGCTTCTCGGTGTAGTTCAGCAGAAAGAGGCGCGCGAGGGTCGGCCCGTAGCTCTGGAGCGCCATCTCCTCGAAGTGATCGGCGTCGTCCGAGATGCGCGGAATTGAAAGCTGCTCCCAGGAGATCCGGGTGAGAAGGGAGAGAGGCAGCTTGCGCAGCAGGTCGTAGGGCGCCAGGGGAAAGTCGATCCGACGGCCCCGCCAGCAAATCTGACTCGGCGCGTCGATGCGGCGCAGGTCGTCGCCCAGGAGGGCCTTGATGTCGGCCGTCACCGCCGAATTTTTGTCGTGGAAGCGGTGTGCGCCGGTGTCGTAGCGGAAGGGGCCCAGTTGGAGCGTGCGGGCGTTGCCGCCCACCGTGTCCGCGGCTTCCAGCAGACGTACGCCGAGCCCCTGCCGACGGGCGTAGAAGCCCGTGGCGAGCCCGGCGGGCCCGCCGCCCAGAATTGTGACCGGTGCGTCGGCAGCGTCAATGCTCATAAACGTAGACGGTTACTTCGGGCCACATGCGATTGACGTGCGGGTTGTGATAGAACGTGCGGGTGCGAGTGGGCGGGCGGTCCAGAAGCGACGCGTAGGTGCCCACGACCAGCGTCCGGCCCGTCTCGGCCCCTCGCAGGCGGCGGACGCCTGAGGAGTCCTCGATCGACAGAAACCGGGCGTCTACCTGCTGGGTCCGGAGGTACGTGTTGACGAGCGGCACGGACGCGACGCGCGTCGGCCCGGGCTTCGCGGCGGTCGTCTCGATGAAGGCCTTGGCCTGCGCGATGGCCGACGGGTCGCGGTGCTGGTCGACGAGCACGAGTGTCACAGCGGCGTACGCGCCCGCAGTCAGCAGAACGATCCCTCGAGGCGTCCACGTCTTCATCCGCCACAATGTCGCGGCGCCCGCCGCGAGCAGGGGCAGGGCCAGCGCCAGGAGCGGCAGCACGTGGCGGCTCTTGTGCACCACGTTCTGAAAGAAAAACACCCAGACGCCGTAGGCGAGCACGCAGGCCCCGAGCACCCAGACGCGTCGGTCAGCAAAAGTCCGTCGCCGCCACAGTCGCCACGCGCCTAGTCCGCCTGTACCCAGTGCCCCGAGGCCGACCACTGCGGTCAGCGGGTGGCGTCCCGGCCACCAGGCCCCGAGTCCATCGGCCCACAGGCCCTGCACTGTGCCCACGAGGCGGCGCCCGAGGTCCGACTCGGTCTGCACGGTGCCGCCGAAGTCCGTGAAGTGGCCCGTGGCCTGTCCCCAGCCTACGTCCATCAGCGTCCACAGGCCCGTGTCGAGAATCATGGGCACGAGCCAGACGGCCCCCGCTGCGCTTCCGGCAAGCACCAGTCGCCCGCGGGCCGACGAGTGCCAGAGCACCAGGAGCACGGGCGCGAGCAGCAGGGGCAGGTACGACAGGCGAAGCCCTGCCAGGAGTCCCGTCAGCAAGACGCCGACGAGGGCCATCCGTTCGTGCAGGCCGTCGTTTTTCGCTGGGAGCGCCCGGAGCAACAGGGCGAGCGCGGCTACGGCTCCGGCAGTCCCCAGCAGGTCGGGCATGTAGCGGTTGCCCATCAGCCACACCAGCGGGTTGAAAAACACGGTTGCGGCCAGTGCGCCTCCGTCCACCGAGCGCAACGGCACGCCGCAGAGCCGGAGCAACCCCCAGATGAGAACCGCCGTGGCCAGGCCTCCGACGATCGAGAAGCTCACACTGAAAGAGCCGACGGGCACGTAGAACAGCTTCGCGACGGCCCAGAAGACCGGGTAGCCAGGGAAGTGCGGCTGCAGCGCCGCCACGTCGAACTCGTCGGCCACGCTGAGGGCGAAGCGCAGGCTGTCCGGATCCTCGATGTAGGTGATCGTGGTGGCGAGACGGCTGCCCACACAGGCGAGGAGCAGCAGTCCCCACGCCCCCCACCGCGTCCGTAACTGTGTCCCTGACCACGCGAGTTGAGAGCGCGAGCTAGGGATCTGCTTCGGCCCATCAGTGGACTTCATGGGCGGAGTGGGAGGGTGAGAAAGACCGGCTCAAATGCCGACAGCCCCTCCCCCGAACGAGCGGAGGAGGGGACTGCGACCGTGTTCTTCGGATCGGACGACGATCTTTCGGGGGGCTACCAGTCCGACAGGGCCTCATCGAAGGCCGGATCCTCAAACGCATCCTGGATGGCCTGCTTCGCCGGACCCGTGACGTTGTTTTTCACGCCTGACGCGCCGTTCTGGTCGTACTCGTCGTAGGGCGGCGCTGCGCCCAGCGTGGTGTGGAGCGACTGCAGGTCCAGCGCATCGGACGTGGCGACGCCCGTGGAGTTGTACTGGAGGGTCCACACGAAGAGTTTGGCTTCCGCCCAGTGCGCGTTAAAGTCGGTGTTGTTTCGCTCGTCGATCTCACTGTCCGAGATGCCGGCCTCCACGTCCGACTCCATCGAGTTCAGATAGTGGACCACATTGGCGGCCACCACCTTCTCCCAGGCCTCGCGGGCGTCGGCCGCGTGGCTACGAATCTCGCTCTCGGCGGCCTCATTGACGATGGCGGTGCGTCCTTTGAGGAAGGCATTGAACGCCTCCGTGTGGAAGTCGCCCCCGACGGATCCACGATCGTAGGCATAATCGGCCCACGTGTACGTATACTCCGACTCAAGATCAATCTCGCCATCGCCATTTCGGTCGAGCGCGCCGTCGATTCCGCTGTCGTCGAAAAACGCGTTGAACTCACGAGGGGCTCCGAAGTAGCCGAAGCCCTCGTCGAAGGTGTGCCCCAGCGTCGAGTACGGATTGTCGCCGTCCTGGCTGTTGGGCGAATCGCTGGTATTGAGCACATCGCCGAGGTACTTGTCCGTTCCCTGCGAGTAGGCGACTGCGCCCAGGATCAGCTTGTTCGTAAACTGGCTCATGTCCACGCCCTCATCGGTCGTGTAGGCATTGGGCGCTTCCTGCCCATTGGCGTAATTTTGGGCGATCTGGTCGAAGTACTCCCGAATTACGTCGTCGGCCGTCGCGTCGCCGCTGAAGGTGCTTCCGTCGCCTTCCCCTTTGCTCACCTCCCCGATTCCGATCAACGCCTCGTCGGAGTACGGGGCCGTCGCCTTGCCGCTTAGGCTTTTGCCCGTTGCGATGTCATTGTACCGGTCATGGTTCGGGGCGGGATCGGTGGAGAGGAGAATGTTCAGGTCCTGGCTGTCATACTCGTACCGGTCCATGAGATCGCTTTTCGACGGTACGCTGCTGCCGCGTCCGTCCGTTAGCGTCTTGAGGTCTGCCATGAGCAGGTTGCGGGTGACCTGCCCGGGATACGCAACGGCACTTTCGCCGTCGACGAAGCGGCTGTCAAAGGTATATGAGGAAGGCACTTCAATGTCGTCGGATCCGTCATTTCCGCCCCCGTCTATCGAGCCGCTGCTGTCGCACCCGGTCAGAATGAGACCAGCGGCGAGGAGCGGGCCGAGGACGAGAAGGGACACGAGACGAGAGGGGGTAGATCGTTGCATATGCACGTTTGGTTGTGGGTGAGCGTCGTGAGAAGGTGTGCTGGAGTCGAGGTCCAGAAGAAAATAGTGCAATTAAAAGTCGTACTCGAAAGAGAAATTGACCTGGCGACGGGGACCGGGAAGAATGCCGGTGCTCTGGCTCGCCTTCCGGTCGCGAGGGTTGGAGTGAAGACGTGAGCCGAGGTAGACGTTGTCCGTCACATTCTTCGCCGTGAGCTGAATCTCCAAGGCGTCGGAGACGGCGTACGTAACGCTCGCGTCGAGGACGGTGTGGCTGGGGACCGGGCCGCGCTCGCCCCGGTTCGTCGTGCTCTCTAGATTTTCGAGGTCGGTATAGAATTTTCCCTGATATCGTAGATCCGTGCGCAGGGTGAGACCTAGGTCCGCGAAGGTTTTAGAGAGGCCCACGGCTCCGGTGTGCGTCGGGGCCGCTGGCAGTTCGTTGCCGCTAATGTCGACCGTCGGGGCGGTGGAGAGGGCCGGGGTCACGGTGCCGTCCACGATCTCCGTGCGCAGCAGGGTGTAGGAGACGTTGAGGGTGGGAAGCGGGCCGGCAAACACGCGGGCGTCGAGGGTGCCCTCAAATTCCAGCCCGTAGCTCTGCACCACGCCCAAGTTCTTCCGGAATCGCGTGCGGCCGCCCACCAGATCCTCGACGTAGAGGTAAAAGCCGGTGGCTTCGAAACGTCCAGCGTCGGTACGGCCCCGTATGCCCAGCTCCGAGTTCCAGCTCTTCTCTGCGCGGAGATTGAAGCCGTCGTTGTCCTCTTCGGAGGCGGTGGGGCCGTCGAAGCCGATGATCTTGAACGTGGCGCTGGAGGGTGGCGTGTAGCCCCGATGCACGCCCCCGAACAGGTTGAACTGCCCCTCCCCGACGCGGGGGCCCAGGTCGTACCGGCCCAGGTTCAGGTTGAACCCGAGGCTCGGCAGCGGCACGACGCTCACCTCCGACCGAAGCTGGTTGTCGGCAAGACGGTCGATTCGCTCCTGCTCAAACGTCTCGAGGCGCACGCCGGGGGAGAGCTGGAGCGCGCCGAGCTCGATGTCTTCCAGCGCATAAAGAGCGAGGGCCGTCGTCTCGTAGATGTCGCTCTGCCCCACGATGGTCGGATCGTCCGGGCTACCGCGGAAGAAGACGCCGTCGCGCACCCCAATTTCATCGCCAATCTTACGGTTGTCCTCGAACCGTTCCCAGTGGATCCGTCCGCCGGCCTCCAAGTCGGCTGTTCGCCCGAAGAGACTGTGCTCGATGTCCCACCAGCGCTCCAGCCCGCCGACGTAGAATGTCCGCTCGTTGCCAAAGTACCCGCCTTGGACCTCATTTCCCTCCGTCACGTCGCTGATGCCGACGCGGACGAGTGGGCCCGGGGTCGAGGGCGGCACCGGCTCAGCATCGACGCCGTTTTCCTCGTAGTCGGAGGCCCGCACGAACACGTCGTTTTCGCGCCACCAGGGACGGTCGAACACGTTGGCGTACAACTTCGTCGTGCTCTCCACACTGTCGTTGTACCGCCGATTGTACGTGGCTCCCAGCGCCCCCCGAAAGATGCGGTAGACGTCGTCGTCCTTCGGGTTGAAATTGGGATTGGTGCGGAAGGTGTGCGGAGTGAGGCCCGTGTATGTCGCGTTCAATCGCTCGTAGTCGACGTTCGCGTTGAGGTAGAGAGAACGACTCTCATCGACGCGATACCGCAGCTTGGCGGTCCCATTGAGTTGCGTGAAGTCGTTGTTCTCGCGGAAGCCGTCGCCGCGCTTGAAGAGAACCTGTACCTGTGGACGGAGCGCCTGGCTGCCGAATCCGCCGAGCTCGCCGAAGGCGCTCAGGTACCCGTTCGTGCCTGACGTGAGCTTCAGAGATCCGCCCAGCGTCCGGCGCTGCGGACGACTCGTCACGTAGTTGATGACGCCAGCCATGGTCTGCGGGCCGTGGCGCACCGTGGCGCTCCCCTTGATGACCTCGACCTCCTCGATCCGCTCGATCGGTGGGTTGTAGTAGAGCGGAGAGAAGACATACGGGGCGGGCTGAACCGGCATCCCGTCCTCCAGGACCAGCACGCGCTGGGTGCGGCGCGGTTGCAGTCCACGGATGCCCACCGACATGCGGGTCTGCCCCATGCCGTCGTCGCTCACGCCCTGGATGCCAGGGACATAGGTAAGGGCCTCCTGTGCGCCGAGGGGAGCAATCTGCTCCAGTTCGGCAGGGTCAATTTGTGAGGCGGTCCCCGGCAGGGTGGCCTGGCCGTTCCGGCTCACGCCGGTGATCTTGAGGCCAGACAGCTCCAGGACGGTTTGCTCCAGTTGAATAGACATCCGTGTGGTTTCTCCGGCTCGGACCTGCACCGTCCGGGTGGCCGGTCGGTATCCGACGTGGCGGATTCGAAGCTCGGTGGTGCCCGGCGGTAGATCCGCGAGCACGAAGCGGCCGTCGACGCCGGTCGTCGTGCCGTTGGGCTGGTCGCTCCCGACGATGCGAACCGTAGCGTCCGGCAAAGGGGCCTCGAGGCTTGCGGTAACCACACGGCCCTCCACACGTCCCGTCTTTGTATTTTGAGCGGTCGCATGGTCACAATTTAAACCAAGTACAAATAAAACAGAGAAAAGCAGGCGAGTAGGGGCGTGCATGTGCTGCAAGAAGGGAGGAAGTTCTTCGTGCTCAGGAGCTGAGGGGAGAGGGGGGCTTAGAAGCGCTCTGGATTAGGGTCGCTGGGGGCGAGCGTCGAGGCCCCAGTTGGAGCGGTCGAGTCGGCGGGCGAGGAGGGAGGCGACAAGCGGTGGATACTGCTATAGCTTCCACCACCCCCATCGTCCGACTCCTCGGACGGACCCAGGATGGGATCCTCCGAGCAGGCCGGAAGCGTGAGGGTAAGTCCCGCAGCCAGCAAAAAGCTGACCGCGACTGTCAGGAGCCGGCGAAGGGACTGGCGCGTCACATCCATAAGGTGACCTGTATTTGACTATCTAGACCAGTTATAAATAAGCAGTCCTCTCTATACAAGTCAACTGCGATGTGTGGAGGGTCAGTTAATTCGGACGAAGGGGCGAGAACCGATTCGTGCAGGCGCGGGCTCGCGGTGGGAGTTCGATCCCGCGCATTCGTCCCGGTGCGGGAAGCGACGTTGCACGCGTTCCGGTGGGAATGATTGTCGGACCGAAGTGCGGGCGGGATGTCGTTTGCGGATCCTCATCAGTCGAGAGCGGCCCACCCGTGGTGAAAAAATGGTCAGCGGGACCCGGCGTCCTCAAGCACGAGTGCCCCGAGCGGTGGCAGGGTCAGTTCGATGGAGTGAGGCCGTCCGTGCTGGTCGATAGGGGCGGTGTGGACGGCGCCCGCGTTCCCGACGTTGCTGCCACCGTAGGCCTCGCTGTCGCTATTGAGCTGCTCGCGCCACGGGCCCTCGCCCGGCACGCCGATGCGGTAGTTCTCGCGGACGACGGGGGTGAAGTTGAGCACGAAGATCAGGGACTGATCGCCCCTCCGGCGCCGGTAGGCCAGGACGCTATTCTCGCGGTCGTCGTACGAGATCCACTCGAAGCCGTCTTCGTGGTCGTTCCAGAGCGCCGCGGTGTTCTGGTACAAATGGTTCAGGTCACCGAGCCACTCCATGAGCCCTTCGTGCAGCGGCTCGTCGGTCAGCCACCATTCCAGTTCCTGGTCGTGATTCCACTCGTGATACTGCCCAAACTCGCTCCCCATGAAGAGCAGCTTCTTGCCGGGGTGGCCAAACATGTGGGCGTAGAGGAGGCGCAGGTTGGCGGCCTTCTGCCAGTCGTCGCCCGGCATTTTGCCCCAGAGCGAGTTTTTGCCGTGGACGACCTCGTCGTGGGAGAGGGGGAGCGCGTACTGTTCGGAGAACGCCCAGCTCAGGGTCCACGTGAGGTCGCCGTGGTAGTACTTGCGGTGCACCGGCTCTTCGCTCACGTACTCGAGCGTGTCGTGCATCCAGCCCATGTTCCACTTGTAGAGGAAGCCGAGGCCGCCGTGCTCGGTGGGAGTGGTCACGCCGGGCCAGGCGGTCGACTCCTCCGCCAGCATAATCGCCTCCGGGTACTCGTCATAAACGTGCTCATTGGTGTCCTGGAGCAGGCTGATGGCCTCCAGGTTTTCGCGCCCGCCGTGAATGTTGGGGGCCCATTCGCCCTCCCGCGAGTAGTCGCGGTACAGCATAGACGCCACGGCGTCGACCCGGAGGCCGTCGACGTGGTACTTGTCCATCCAGAAGAGGGCATTGGAAAGGAGGAAGTTGCGCACGCCGTTTTTTCCAAAGTTGAAGACGCGCGTGCCCCAGTCCGGATGCTCCCGCATGCGGGGGTCTTCGTACTCGAAGAGGTGAGAGCCGTCGAAGTAGGTAAGGCCCTGCGGGTCGGTGGCAAAGTGGCCGGGCACCCAGTCCATGATGACCCCGATGCCGCGCTGGTGCAGGGTATCGATGAGATGCATGAGCCCCTCCGGGTCGCCGTAGCGGAAGGTGGGCGCGTAGTAGCCCAGAATCTGGTAGCCCCAGGAGCCGTAGTACGGATGCTCGGCGAGCGGGAGAAACTCGACGTGCGTGAAGCCGAGGTTCTGGACGTGGTCGGCCAGCGGCTCGGCCACCTCGCGGTAGCTCAGCGACTCGCCGTGCTCCTTGTGCCGCCAGGAGCCGAGGTGCACCTCGTAGATGGAGAGCGGCCCGTCCAGCCCGCTTGGGCCGTCGCGGGTGGTCATCCAGTCGGTGTCGCCCCACGAGTAGGTGTCGAGGTCGGTGACGATGGCCGAGAGGCCCTCGTAGGTGTTCTGGGCGGGAGGCTCCATCCGGAAGGCGTAGGGGTCGGTGCGGTCGAGCCACTCGCCGTCGGCCCGGAGGTGGTACTTGTACTTGTCGCCCGGCCGGGCGCCGCGGACGTAGCCCTCCCAGAGGCCGCCCTCGCGGCGGCCCAGCACGTCGGCGCCGAAGCGCCAGTCGTTGAAGTCGCCGGTCACGTCGACCCGGTCGGCGTTGGGGGCCCACACGGCGAACCAGGTGCCCCGCTGATTGGAATGGGCCCCCATCCGCTCGTAGCTGCGGGTGTGCGTGCCTTGCCGCCAGTAGTAAATGTCGTCGTCCGTGAGGTGGGGCATGGAGAGGGAGGAGTGGGTGGAGGAGACGTCAGAAGATTCGGGCGCGGTGGGTTCGCGGGGGGCAAGGAGGCGGCGGAGGCCGTGCAGCGGAAGCCAAGCCCAGTCGGGACGATGGTTGAGCTCGTACCGGACCTCGTAGAGGGCCTTGTCGAGAAGGAAGGCCCAAAGAAAGGAGTACCGGGCCGGGGCTTCCAGGAGGAACGAGGCGTCCCCGGTCGTGTCGGCGTACGCGTCGAGGAAAGTGGTTTCGGTCCAGTACAGCAATGCGTCGACCCAGGGCTCGTAGTCCGGGGCCGTGTCCTCGTGGTCCTGCCAGGAGGCGAGGACGGCGTACTCCAGGGAACGAAGCATGCCCGCCACGTCGCGCAGCGCATTCTCGCGTTTGCGCCGTTCTTCGAGGGGACGGGTCGGCTCGCCTTCAAAGTCGAGGACGTAGACGTCGCCTTCGGCCCGGAGCAGCTGGCCGAGGTGGTAGTCGCCGTGGATGCGAATGCGGTCGTGCGTTCCCGTTAGGTCGTCGAGAGGAGCGAGGTGCGCCCGGGCGGCCTCCCACGCCGTGGCGGGGGGGATGTCCTCTGGGCCCAGGTCCGACTGCCGGTCGAGGAGCGTACGGGTGTCCTCCATCTCGCCCCGGATGCGATCGGCCAGCTCCGCTCCCGCATCCGACGGGGCCTCGACCGGATGCATGTCGTCCCCCTCTGCCCGGGCGAGCGCGTGGTGTAGCTCGGCGGTGCGCACTCCGAGCGTCCGCGCGAACGAGATCAATTCCGAGGCCAACTCTTCGAGCCAGACCGGCACCGTGGCCTCCGAAAAGCGGTCCGCCGTCCGGCTGCGGCCGTCCGGCGACGGGGGCGTGTGCCTGGCCTGCTCGTACGGGAACGGCGAATTCTCGACGCGGTCGAGAAAGGTCGCCGTGCAGGAGAGGGCGTAGCTCCACGCGTCGGTGTCCACCGCGAGGGCCTCCTGCAGCACGCCGAGCGTGTATTGACGCCGCCGCCGTCGGAGGTGGAGGGTGCCGTGCAGCCGGGGGGCGAACGTGAAGTCGACGCTCGTGAGGTGCTCCAGCAGTTCCTTTTCGGGGTTTGGCCCTTCCTCCAGGCGGCGGTAGAGCTTGAGAAAGTAGTCGTCATTGACGATGGCGGAGGTGTTGCTCTGCTCGCCGGTGAGGAGGCGCACGTCCTCGGGGGGCTCGGTGCCCATCGCCTCGGACGGCTCGGCCGTGTAGAGCCCCTTCAACGAACGCCCGGTGCCCCCACGCTGCCACCAGTGGAAGAGGGTGGCCCAGAACTCGGGGGTGACCGTGGCGTCGTAGACGAGTCGTCGCTCGTCGGTGTCGTCCACCTCCAGCCACGCGAGGGCCGCGTTCGGGTGCTCGTCGAGGAGGGCGGACGCCTCCGGCTCCGACGCCGCCATCAGGGGCAGCGTGTAGAAGGCGGTGTCCGCCTCCAGGCCCACCCGGAGCACCGACAGGTACACCACGGGGTCGCTCTGGAGGCGCACCGCGTCCTCCACCTCTACGTCCTCGATGGCGTGTCCCTTTTCCCCGAACCACCGCTGCCTGCTGATAAACTCGGGGAGGAGGGCCTCGATCTGCTCAGGGCCACGGTGCCGGGCCATGGTGGGCACGAGCACGTTCTGCAGGCCCTCGGCGACCGGCAGAACGGGGCGACGGCGGTCGGCGTCGTCTTCGACGGGCTGCAGGCCACTGTGGCGCGTGTCGTCGCGTTGAATGTCTTCCTGGGGCACGAGCTTGAGCCAATAAAATTGATGGGGACCAACGGTCAGGTGATAGTCGTCGTCGCCGATGGGGGGGAACGCGGACTGGCCAGAGAGTTCGACCGGGGCCAGTCCGTGCAGGTCGTCCCGGGCCGGAATGTGGACCGACTGCGTGAAGCGGGACAGGTTGTTCACGACCAGGATGCGCTCGCCCTCATGCTCGCGGAGAAAGGCGAGGATGGACTGGTTCTCGACGGGCAACAGGTCGAAGCTGCCCCGGCCAAAGATCTCCTTGTGCTGCTGGCGGAGGGCGATGAGGCGGCGCATGAAGTGAAGCAGGGAGTACGGGTCCGCCTCCGCGTCCTCCACGTTGACGAACTCGTAGCTGTACTTTCCCCGATTGATGGGCGGCATGAACAGCTTGTGGTGCGGGGCCCGCGAGAAGCCGCCGTTCTTGTCGGGGCTCCACTGCATGGGCGTGCGCACGCTGTTGCGGTCGCCGAGGAAGGGGTCGTCCCCCATCCCGATCTCGTCGCCATAGTAGAGGATGGGACTGCCCTTGAGGCTAAACAGCAGCGCGTTCATGAGCTCGATGCGGCGGCGCTCGCCCTCCAGCAGCGGCGCGAGGCGACGACGGATGCCCACGTTAATGCGGAACCGGTCGTCGGCTGCGTACTCGTGGTACATGTAGTCGCGCTCCTCGTCGGTCACCATTTCGAGCGTCAGCTCGTCGTGGTTGCGAAGGAAGAAGGCCCACTGCGCATCGTCGGGGATGTCGCTGGTAAGGTCGAGCATCTCCACGAGCGGACGGCGGTTTTCGCGCCGGAGGGCCATGTAGAGGCGAGGCATGACGGGGAAGTTGAACGCCATCTGCACGCCCGTGCTCTTCCCCTCCGCGTCTTCACCGAAGTAGGGGAGCGTATCCTCGGGCCACTGGTTGGCTTCGGCCAGCAGCACCTTGCCGGGCCCGTAGCGCTCCTCCACGGCCGAGGTACGGCACCGCGTCGAGCCGAAGGCCGTCCACGCCCATGTCGAACCAGAAAAACATGACCTCCTTCATCTTCTCCCGCACCGCGGGATTGTCGAAATTGAGGTCGGGCTGGTGGCTGAAGAAACGGTGCCAGTAGTACTTCTGCGCCTTGGGGTCCCAGGTCCAGTTCGAGTCCTCGGTGTCCGTGAAAATGACGCGCACGTCCTCGTACTTGTCGTCCGTCTCGCTCCACACGTACCAGTCGTGCTTGTCGGAGTCCGGGTCGCGCGCCTCCTGAAACCACGGGTGCTGGTCGGAGGTGTGGTTGAGCACCAGCTCGGTAATCACCCGCATGCCGCGAGTGTGAGCGTCGTCGAGAAACGCCTGGAAGTCGTCAAGGTCGCCGTGGATGGGCAGCACCTTGAAGTAGTCGGACGTGTCGTAGCCGTCGTCCTTGAGCGGGCTCTCCAGAAAGGGGAGTAGCCAGAGGGTATTCACGCCCAGCGAGTCCAGGTAGGGCAGCTTCTCGCGGAGCCCCTGAAAGTCCCCGTAGCCGTCGTTGTTCGAGTCGTAAAAGCTGCGGACGTGCAGCTCGTAGATGACGGCGTCTTTGTACCAGAGGGGGTCGTTGAGAAAGTCGTCGGGCATACGGTACTGCGGTTGAAGGTTGGAAAGTTGAAGGTTGTTGGAGGGGCAGGAGGTGTAAAACCTTCCAACCTTTAACCTTCTAACTTTCCACCAAGATCATGCGTGGACGAGTTGGTCGTAGGTGGGGTGGGATTGCTCCTTTGTGCCGCTGCGCTCGACTCGGAAAATATGGGCGGGTGTGTCGGGGGTGAGCTTCAGGTAATGGTGGGTGCCCCGCCAGGTGTAGCGGGCGTCGTTGAGCATGTCGTGGACGCCGAAGCCATCGTGGAGGGGAAGGCCGAGGTCGTCGTTCGGAAGGACGAGTTGGCCCTCGCACGGGTTGTGGGGATCGAGGCTCACCACGACAATGACAAGGTTGTCGGGGATCGACTTGCTGTAGGCGATCAGGTCCGGGTGCTTCGTCTCCAGGAACCGGATCGACCGCATCTGTTGCAGGGCCGGATTCTCCTTGCGGATGCGGTTGACGTGGGCCATAAACGGCTGGAGGGAGGTGGGATCGTTCCAGTCCCAGGTGCGGATCTCGTACTTTTCATTGTGGGCGTACTCCTCCTTCGAGTCCCGCTG
>PXSY01000051.1 GCA_003023125.1 Bacteroidetes bacterium QH_10_64_19 | reverse complement strand
ACTCCTCACGCATCAGAAAGAACCGCACCGCCAGCCGATACCCCTCGGCCCCGAACCCGCTCATTTGCCCCACACAGGCCGGGGCGATCCGTGACGTGCGGCGGAAGTCCTCGCGGGCGTGGACATTCGACAGGTGCACCTCCACCACCGGCGGATCGATGGCGGCCACCGCGTCGCGCAGGGCGACGGACGTGTGGGTGTACCCGCCCGGATTGAAGACCACACCGTCGACCGCGTCCTCATGGGCAGCATGCAAGTGGTCGATGAGTGCCCCCTCGCTATTGTCCTGCGCGAAGCGGATCGTGACCTCGGGAAACGCCTCGTCGAGATCAGCCTCGATGTTGGCGAGCGTCGTCGTGCCGTAGGTGCCCGGCTCGCGGGTGCCCAGTAGATTGAGGTTGGGGCCGTTGAGGACGAGGAGAGCCACGGGATATTGGGCGCGTGCTGACGGAAAAGTTCTTTCCGGTCAATTGTCTATCGCTCGGAAAGATTCGTAATCCCGTTTACGATTCGCTCCGCGCCACATACTCCGATGTTCCGGGGCCTGCGTAGGCATTTCGGACGGACGCAGGCGGTGCGTTCGTCCCATCCCCAATTCATCGCACGAACCGGCCGGCTCGCCAATGTCCCCCGAACGCTCGGGCAGGCCTCGCATGCGCGTTCGCGCAGCGATACCGAACGAAAAGTCGCTCTTCGCCCGACGTACCGATCCAGGTCTTCCCGATCCCGCGCGGTTTCCGAATTCGCCTCCTGCTCGCCTCCGCTCTCCTGCTCGGCGCAGGGGCCCTGCTCACTGCTTCCCGGGCAGCTGAACCTGCGGGGGACTGTTGGCGTCCCTCAGGGCGCTGAGTCTGCTAGCGCCGGATCGGATCCCGCGTCGGTCGACTCGTTCGGGTGGCACGAATGCCCTACGGAAGCTGCTTCCACGACAGGCTCATCTGCAGTTTGGTGTCCCCCTCTTCAAACTGCACGCACCGCGGCGGCCCGGCCCCTGGCCCCGAATCGGCGAGCCGTCCGGGTTCGAAGGCCACTCGGTTTACGATCTCGCTTCCGCCGATGTCCGCGTCCAAAAGACGAAGTATGTGCGGACCCGGATCCGTAAGCGAAAACGTCTCATCTAGTGTCAGCGGCAGGTCGGAGGGACGCACATCACTCACGACCTTGGTGGCGTGCACGAGATTCCCCGAGGGCCCGTAGACCTCGCAGAAAAGATCCGGTCCCGAGAATAGATCCCAGCGTTCGTTCTCGTCGGTGGTAAAGGGAACGGACCGAACCTCGACCTCCGTGACGACAGCACGCATGGAACCGGGCACGGCGTAGAGACAGCTCGTGAGGACGGACCCGTCGACTGAGGCCTCGCGCAGGAGAGGCTTACGCGGCATCGTGGTGGGCCGGCACCTTCACCGTGAGCCCGTCGTAGGCAAGGTGAATGTCGTCGGGCAGCCGCGCATCGGCCTCGGCGTGACGCACCGCATGCGTCATGTGCACGAAGTACGTCTCCCGCGCCCCAATGCGGCGCGCCGCCGCTACCGCCTCGTCGAATGAAAAGTGCGTCGGGTGCGGGTCGGGGCGAAGGGCGTCGAGGACGAGCACGTCGATGCCCCGGAGACGCTCGAAACTCGCCTCGGGAATGGCACTCGCGTCCGTTAGGTAGGCGAAGCGACCGAGGCGGTAGCCGTACACCGGCATGTTGCCGTGACGGAGCCGAATGGGATCGACGGGCACGGGCGGCGCGTCGTCGGCGCGGCTCGGAACCTGGAACGGGCCGTCGATCTCCCTGAGGCGCACGTTCGCCGCGCCGGGGTAAGGGTCCGCCCCAAAGATGTAGTCGTAGTTACGGCGCAGTACCTCGGCGGTGTCGGCGTGGGCGTAGCACGGCATCTCCGTCTTGTTCTCGAAGAAGAAGGGCCGCAGGTCGTCGATGCCGACGACGTGGTCGAAGTGATGATGGGTGTAGCAGACCGCGTCGATGCGTTCGATGCCCTCGCGCAGGGCCTGCTGCCGGAAGTCCGGCCCGGTGTCGATGAGGAGGCCCATGTCCCCCATTCGCACGTAGCACGCACAGCGGGTGCGGGTGTCTCGCGGATCGTCGGACGCGCAGACCTCACACCCGCAGCCGATGATGGGCACGCCGGTGGAGGTGCCCGTTCCAAGCAGGGTCACAGAAAGCGGGGGCGTCTCGTCGTGGCGGTCGGGGAGCGGGGCGTCGGCAATTGTCGCAGAATCAGTCGGTGCCATGGGAGGCCTCCGCCGACGCGGCGTCGGCCCAGGCATCTTCGAGGGCCCGCCGCACCGCCGGCTTCAGGTAGATGGTATCGAGGGGGGCCTCCCGCAGCGCCTCCGCCAGCACAACCAGCTGCGTCTCCGGCAGGTCGTTCTCGTTGAGCATGATGATCTCTTCATCGTCTACGACACAGCGCCCCCCGCGAAAGTTGCCGGGCTCAGCCCGCACCTCTACCCCGAGCCGAGCGGCCACATCTTTGAGCCCCTCAATGATGGCGACGGTATCCATACAGCACACATACACTCCAAAATTGCGCGACGCCTTCTCATTCCAAGACGCCGCATAGTTGTTTCCCCGGAAAGAAGAAACCGCTCCGCTCTCCCCCACGCTCTCCACTCTCAACCCCTCTACGGCGACTCTGGAAGCAGCTCCCCGGACGGACTCTGCGCGACCTGAAATGTGTGGGGCGGTACCTCCGCGTCGGCCTCAAGGTGTACCCGCACGAGATGATCCATAAACCAGCGGGTCGGATGCGTGGGCACAGGCCGCCGCAGAAACGCCGCGACGAACGGATGCACCCGAAGCGTGACGGCCCGGTGCTGATCGCTATGCTCCGCGATCCACTGCTCGATCTCCTTCACGAGCACTTTCGGGACGGCGCCTTCCGGCGGATCGGCCGAGGACTCCTCAGACCCAGGCCTCGCGTCGGCCTGCTCGTCCATCGTCTCTCGCTCGTCTGTCGTCTCGTGCTCGGCGCGGGCCGTCTCCAGTTCGTCTCGCAGCGACTGAACCTTCTGGCGGAGGGCCGCAACGTCCTCGTCGGGCGTGCCGTTCTCCTCTTTCAGCCGTTCCACCTCCCGCTCGCGCTGCTCCACCTTCTTCTCCAGACGCTGAATCTTGCGCTCGGCCTTGCGGAGCTTCTTGGGATCCGCCGCCTCCACCTCGTCCTCGGACGACGCTCCGTTGGCCGACGAGAAGGTGGTCGTGATGCTGGGCCGGAGCCGCTGCCGGGTAATCTCCACGAGACCAAAGTCGCTCATCGGTAGCACCTTCGTGACCGCCCGGTCCTCCTCGAAGCCCTTCTTGAGCTCTTCGTACACCTTCTTCTTGTCCGCCTCGCCGCGCAGGTCGATAAAGTCGACGACAATGATGCCCCCGAGGTCGCGAAGGCGAATCTGCCGCGCAATCACACGGGCCGCCTCCAGGTTGACGTCGAGCGAGTTCTCGGCCTGCGACTTGCCCTTCCCCGAGCGGCCCGAGTTCACGTCGACGACGTGCATCGCCTCCGTCTTCTCGATGAAGAGATATCCCCCAGAGGGCAGTTCCACGCGATCCTTAAACGCACGATCGGCCCCATGCTGAATGCCTGCGGCTTCAAAGACCGGCTGGTCGCCGTCGTGCAACTCCACCCGGTCCACCAGCTGCGGCGCCACGGCCTTCACGTAGCTCTGAATGCTGTTGCAGAGTCCCTCGTGATCAACCAGGATGCGGTCGTACGCCCCCGAGAACTCGTCGCGCACGATGGAGGACGCCATGTCGACATCTTTGTGCACGAGCGCTGGGGGACTGGGCTTCTCCTTGAGTTGCTCCTCCACGCGACGCCACCGCTCCATCAGGAGCTTCATGTCTTTGTCTAGCGACTTCGCGTCGCGATCCCGTGCCACCGTGCGCACAATCACGCCCACTCCATCCGGCACGAGACTGCCGGCTAGCGACTCGAGCCGTCGTCGCTCTTCGTCGTCGGTAATCTTATTCGAGACAGCCACGTAGTTCTGGAGCGGGACCAGCACCAGGAAGCGTCCAGCCAGCGAGATGTCCGTGGAGATGCGACTGCCCTTGTTCGAAATCGGCTCCTTGGTGATCTGGACGAGGATGGTTTGTCCCCGATTGAGGAGGTCGGAGGGACGCTTGTCCCAGTCCTTTTTTCCTCTGGGCACGTCGATGGCTTCGACCCGCGGTTTTTCGAGGCCAAGAAAGTCGAGCAGGTACGGCAGGTTGTCGGACAGGTCCGAGAAGTGAAGAAACGCGTCCTGCTCCTGGCCAATGTCGACGAACGCGGCCTGAATGCTGGGCATCACCTTGCGGATCTTCCCAAGGCACAGGTTGCCGATCGTCCGCTTATGCTCGGCGTTCTCGATGTACAATTCAGCGAGCTTGCCATCCTCGACGATGGCAATGCGCGTCTGCTGGGTACCGACGTTGAAGACGATTTCTTTGGACATACGTGGGGGAAAGGGGTGCCTGCCCCCGGACCGATCGGTCGGTACGGACCCAACGAGCAACTTGCAGCATCAGTCAAACGGATCAACAAACGAAGGGACCGAACGAAACTACATGGGGCGATGGGCCGAAATGCTGTCGCCGGCCCTGAAACGCCGCTGTGCGACGCGTCAGCACACCCCGTAACGGCACCGGAGACTCGGGCACAGGTTGGCTCGTGAACAAAAGGATCGAACAAGGGAAGAGGGCTGTCCCAAGTGTGTGTGGAAGCAGCCGAGAATAGGGAATGCCGATTGAGAAGCCGGGCAAGCGTCAACGACGCATGCGGGGCAGACCGCGCCTCTGCCATGCAGAGCGATCGGCCCGCCCTCATCGCGCTCCTACCCGGCCGACGAGCGGCATTAGATCCGGCCGCCCGCGAGGAGGGTCGGACCCCCTCGCGCCGTCGGGGCCATCTCAGAGGGTATTGGATATTTTGTGTAGGTATTGACTTTCCCCTCCGATTGATCCCGTCCCTTATTTGCACGCCTCTTTTACTAGCGCCGTCTCCTTTAAATCAAAATTCGCAGGTGCCCTCTGCTCACAGTTCGTGTGTTGTAACGATCTCATACAAAAACTCATCGGCGCGGTGAAACCCGCACCGAGAGGAGCTTTTTGCTTCCAGTAGGAGCGTCGCCACCAGGTCTCAGTCAATGGCCCGACAGATTCACCCAAGCGTGGTGCGCCACATGCACGCGAACACTCTTCAACGGGCCTTCCTGGTCGGAGGACGGTCGCTTCACTGCCCGCACACGACGACGCACTTCTGCTCTCACCCACACTCTGACAGACATGGCTGACCAAGAAACCGTAACGGAACTAACGACGGACGATGCCCCCATCAAAGCGCGAGGGCTCGAAGGTGTGATTGCCCTTGAATCCGAACTCTCGTCCATCGACGGCGACAAGGGCGAGCTCGTCTATCGGGGCTACGACATTCACGACCTGGCCGAGCACGCTACCTTCGAGGAGGTCGTGTACTTGCTTCGGCACGGCGCGCTTCCGACTCAGGAGGAGTTCGACGACTTCACGGCCCACCTGCGCAGCGAGCGCACCCTGCCGGATCCAGTGCTGGATTTTCTCCGCCACACCCCGGACGATGCGCATCCGATGGCCGTCTTGCGCACGGCCGTATCCGCCCTCGGACTCTACGACGAGGAGGCCGACGCGGTGGAGGAAGACGCCAGCCACCGGAAGGCCGGCCGCATCCTGGCCAAGATTCCCGCCGTTATCGCGGCCTTCGATCGGTTGCGGAAGGGCAAGAACCCCGTCGAGCCGCTCGACCGGGGGTCGATGGCGGAAAACTTCTTGTACATGCTGAACGGGGACGAGCCTGGCAAGGCCGCCGAGAAGACGTTTGACGTTTGCCTCGTGCTGCACGCCGACCACGGCCTGAATGCCTCCACGTTTACCAACCGCGTCATCGGGTCGACGCTTTCGGACATGTACTCGGCGGTCTCCGGCGCAATCGGCGCCCTCAAAGGACGGCTCCACGGCGGGGCCAACCAGGAGGTCATGCGCATGCTGCTCGACATCGACGAGAAGGGGGCCGACCCGGTCGCGTACGTGAAAGAACGCCTCGATGAGGACGAGCGCATCATGGGCTTCGGCCACCGCGTGTACAACACCATGGATCCCCGCGCCGCCATCCTCCGCGACATGGTGAAGGACCTGAGCGAGGAGGCGGGTGAGATGAAGTGGTACGAGTACACCACGGCGATTCACGAGACGATGGAGGCGGAAACGGGCATCGATCCCAACGTGGACTTCTTCAGCGGCTCCACGTATTACCAACTCGGCCTCGATCCCGACCTGTTTACGCCCATCTTCGCGCTGAGCCGCTCGGCCGCGAGCGATAGGCCCGTTCGGCGTGGCGCCTCTGTGCGTCCCCCGCGGACATTTTGCACGTCCGCGGGGCCGTCGCCATGGAACGGAGCGCCCTCTCCTGCGTGCGTCTTCATGCTGTCTGGCCGTCCCGACTCGTCACAACTTTCCCTCGCTCCATGGCCGTCGACACCAAAGATCACCCCTCGGCCTCCGCCTCACAGACGGATGCGTCCGCCGAACAGGAAAGCCGGTTTCAGCGCTACCGCATTCGCACCGGCATGTTTGCGTGGATGATGCACCGCCTGACCGGGGTGGGGCTCGTGGTATATCTTGTTATTCACATCTGGGGCCTCACGGCCCTGACCGACCCGGAGACCTTCAACGCCCTCATTGCAAAGTACCACAGCCCCATCTTTAAGGTCGGCGAGTTCGCCCTTCTGGTGGCCGTGGCCTACCACGCGATGAACGGCCTTCGGCTCGTGCTCATCGATTTTCTGGGATGGAGCCCGAAGCAGAAGAAACTGTTTTGGACCCTCGGCGCCGTGACGGCGGTGATCATCCTGGTGGGCGGATGGCCGTCACTCTACGCGCTGGGCGAATGGCTCTTTGGACCGGGCTCGATGCCCACCTTCTTCCTCTAGCCGGGTCCGCCGCTCGGCCTCGACGCCTCCATTCTTCCAGAATTTCCCTGTCATGTCTGCTTCTCAGAGCAATGCACTGAACTGGTTTCTGCACCGCATCACGGGTACCTTCCTGATCTTTATGCTGATCACCCACTTCTGGGTGCAGCACTACGATCACCAGGCCGCGTCAGTCACCCACGAGGTGGTCACGGAGAAGAATGAAATGCCGGACTATCCCGAAGAAGCTGAGGAAGGGGTGAAGGCTCGCATGGGCCCCGACGCCGAGGTCACGCCATACCAGGTCGTGATGCAGCGCCTGGCCGATCCGGTCTACGCGGTCCTGTGGAAGGGATTCAACATTCTTTTCCTCATCGTGGCCCTCCACCACGGGTTCTACGGCCTCAACAACGTGATGACCGACTACATCCGGAACCCGATGGGACGTCTGGTGGCAAGAGCGCTCTCCTGGACCGTCGCCCTTGGCTTGCTCATCCTCGGCATGTACTCGGTGATTACGGCCGGGTGGTGACGAGACCCCGTCGAACAGAGGAAGGCGTTTCGAACAAGGCTGCTTCTGACCACTGGATGTGAAGCGTGAATCGTGACACGTGAGAGCGGAAGTCTGAGGTAGGAGTTCTGCTCTCACGTCTCACTTGTCACGCATCACTCATCACGCACCACTCATCACGCATCACGCACCATGACTTTTGAGCACGATGTCGTTGTCGTTGGGGCCGGAGGCTCGGGACTGATGGCCGCGCTGTATGCCCGGGAGGGCGGCGCCGACGTGGGCGTCGTGTCGAAGCTGCACCCGCTGCGGTCCCACACGGGGGCGGCGCAGGGCGGCATCGCTGCGGCCCTGGGCAACGAGGAGGAGGACCACTGGCTCTGGCACGCCTTCGACACGGTAAAGGGCAGCGAC
>PXSY01000140.1 GCA_003023125.1 Bacteroidetes bacterium QH_10_64_19 | reverse complement strand
GGCCAGACGAGCGGGCACACGCAGACTGTGGAGGAGGCCCGGCTCGACTGCGACGGTGACACGCTGCTCTTCAGGGTGCAGCAGGAGGGCGGCGCATGCCACACCGGCTACTACTCCTGCTTTCATCGACGGGCCGACGGGGAGACACTCGAGACGGACGGAGAACAGGTCTTCGATCCAGAGGCGGCGTACGGTTCTTCGTGAGGGCCGCTGCTCACTGGTCGTCGTTCTCCTTCAGGTGGTCGGGCACCTCCTCCGGAATGGTCCAGTGGTAGATGGTATCGCCGTCCATTTCCACCGTCTGTTTGGGCGCCCATTTTCCCATGTCGAAGTCGTGCGAGACCACCGGCGTCCCCGGGGCCAGTTGCTCGAAGAGCATGGGGCGGAGCTCCTGGTTGACGGAGGGAAGGAGATACAGCGTCACCGCCGTCGCGTCGGTGAAGTCGGCCTCGAACAGATCGCCCTGCCGGAATTCCACGAGGTCGCTCACCCCGGCGTTCTTGGCGTTCTGGCGCGCTTCCTCCACCCGCTTCGGATCGATCTCGATGCCGACGCCCCGGGCGCCGTACTTCCGGGCGGCCCGGATCACAATGCGCCCATCCCCACTCCCGAGGTCGTACACGACATCGTCCGGGCCGACGTCCGCCAGCTCCAGCATGCGGTCCACGACCGGCTCGGGCGTCGGCACGTACGGGACATCCGACTCGGTCGGCTGGGGCGGGACTTCCAGCCCAGGGATGGAGAGGAACTCGGCCGTGTCGGCCTCCTGGGCTGCGCTGGGCAGCGGTCCCGCGACGGCCAGAATCAGAGAAAGAGCGAGCAGGGAGGCAGCATTCTGAAGCGAGGTCATCGGACAAGGGGGATCGTGAGGGGATCGAGAACAGGAAGCGATCGCGAGAGGCAGTTCGGGGTCAGTTATTCTGGACCCACAGCAGCGGAAGGCCGACGAGTAGCACGCCGACCCCCAGCAGCGCCCCAATGCCCGTGTAGGCGAGGCTCGACCAGAGCATGTACGCGCAGGCGACGCAGAAGGCGATCGGGGTCAGGGGATAAAGGGGCACCTCGAAAGGACGAGGAACCTCCGGCTCCGTCCGGCGAAGCACGAAGAGAGACGCACCGGCCAGGCCGAAAAAGAGCCAGAACACGGGAGCGGTGTAGTCGACCATCGACTCAAATCCCTGTCGGGTCCAGGCCCCAACGCCAACGAGGGCCAGGGCGATGCCCCCCTGCACCAGAAGGGCATTTGCGGGGGTCTCGGCATCGTCCGCCCAGTGGCCCAGAAATCGAAAGAGCGAAAAGTCTCGGCCGAGGGCAAAGCTCGTCCGGGCCCCGGTGAAGATCGTGGCGTTCGTCGAGCTGAGGGCCGCGGCGATGACCAGCAGGCTGAGGAGCTGAGCGCCCGGCTCCCCGAGGGCAGCGCGCATGAGGTCGGCGGCCACCACCTCCGAGTTGCCCATTCCGGCCAGGCCCAGGCCGTGGAGATACGCCCAGTTGACGAGCAGGTAGAGCGCCCCGATTAGGCCGAGACTCACGAACAGCCCGCGGGTCATGTTGCGGCGCACGTTTTTGACCTCAGCCGAGAGGTAGGCAGCTTCGTTCCATCCGCCGTACGTGAGCAGGACAAACACCATGGCCCCTCCGAAGCTCCCGGCCGATCCTCCGGACGAAGAGCGTTCAGCGGCAGAAAGAATCCGGCGACCACGAGGACGATCAACCCCATGATCGTAGCGATCGTGAGGCCTCGCTGAACATTCTTGCCCTGCCGCACCCCCGCCACATTGAGACTTGTCAGTCCGACGATGGCTGCTGCGGCGTAAATGGACGACGAGTACGTGCCGAGGGACCAGAGCTCGGTGGCGTAGTCGCCGAACACGAACGCGATAAGCGTGATGGATCCCGTCTGGATCACCACCAGGCGCGCCCACGCAAACAGAAACGCGACCCATTCTCCGTAGGCACGCTGAAAGTAATGGTAATCCCCCCCGGCGTGCGGATAAGCGGTTGCCAACTCGGCATAGCAAAGCGCCCCGATCAGCGATACGCCCGCCCCGAGGAGCCAGGCAGAGAGCATGGCCACTCCGCCCTCCGTATTCCCCGCTACGAGCGCCGGTGTTTTAAAGACGCTGGCCCCAATGACGACGCCAACGGTAAGGGCGACTACGTCGAAGGTGGAGAGGGTCGACGCGAGGTTCGAGTCACCGGGTCTGTTCATTCCAGGAGGCCCACGAAGCGATTTTTGAGGAAAATACCGCCCGTGTCCGAGACGTGTCATGGTGGGACAGACACGAGCATTGTGGCTCAGTCGTCCAGTGCTGGAGTACGGGCCGCACAAAGGTGCGTTCGCTCGGTGTCGTGCGAGCGAGCATCCGGCCCCGAAAAAGTCCTGGGGGTTCGCTATCTTTGACAACCCGCATTCCTTCTTCACGACCCCGCAGGCCCCTATGTTTGACGACCGGCGCACGACCTTCATTCTTCTGGGCAAAGCCCTCGGGGCCATTCTGGTGTGCGAGGCGGTGGGGCTCCTGGCCGGATGGGCCACCCAGACCTCCGTGACGACCTGGTATCCCACCCTCGTCAAGCCAAGCTTCACGCCGCCCGGATGGGTGTTTGGGCCCGTCTGGACAGTGCTGTACGCCCTCATGGGCCTCGCTGCCTTCCTGGTATGGCAACGAGGCCTCCACCAGGCCCGAGTCCGCCGTGCACTCACGGCCTTCGGCGTTCAGTTGCTTCTCAACGCCGGCTGGTCTTTTGCCTTCTTCGGGGCCCGATCGCCCGGCCTGGGGCTCATCGTGATTCTGCTGCTGTGGGGCGCGCTGGCGTGGACGGTGGACCGCTTTTTCCGGCTCCACCGCGTCGCTGGGTGGTTGCTCGTGCCGTACTTGGCCTGGGTTACCTACGCGCTGGTGCTCAATGCCAGCATTTGGGGGATGAACTGACCGGGCTGACGTGGGGGCACCTACGCGGAGGATGTCCGCGGGGCCGCGCTGGGGGACGAGGGGAGGCCGTTTTGCGCCTCGGCCCGCTGCTCGATCCACGCGGTCAGGGAGCGGAACAGGCCGGCAAACAGGAAGCGATGGACCCAGTGCACCAGATTCCAGTAGAGCGTTCCGCTCAGCCCTTTGGGCTCGAAGTAGGTCGTCTGCGTGATGCAGCTTCCTACCCCGTCGTCCCGAGGAGTAACGTCAAACTGGAGCCAGGCCCGCCCCGGAAGGCACATTTCGGCCCGGAAGCGCAGGAGCCGATCTTCTGTCCGCGCCTCCACGCGCCAGAAGTCGACGGTGTCGCCGACACGCAGCGTGTCCTCGTCGCGACGGCCCTGTCGGTAGCCCACACCGCCGAGAAGCTGATCGATCCATCCGCGGAAGCGCCACAGGGCGTCGCCGTAGAGCCAGCCGGTGTCGCCCCCCAGTTTTTCAATCGTGTCGAACGCGACGCTCGGCGATGCCTCCACGTGCGCCGACCGTTCTTCCTGGTACAATCCTTCGCTAATTTCTAGTTGCGCGGACGGGGACTGCTCAGGCACAGA
>PXSY01000139.1 GCA_003023125.1 Bacteroidetes bacterium QH_10_64_19 | reverse complement strand
CCCCTCGAAACCATCGGCAAGGGAAAAGTGGGAAATCAGATAAAGCGGTCTCGACAACCCAACGACTACTCCTCACAGATGCGATAGCCCTAACCCTGGAGGGGTCCGGTGGGGACTCGCTCAATCTTCCAATCCCTCTGGGAACTCACCCGGCAATCCTCGGCTATCCAGCTCAGTACCCAGAGAAGCTACTTCTGCTATTTAAACGCGATTCTCAAACAGAACGACCCGTATCATGCCTCGGCACGAATCTGCAAAGAAGCGAATGCGGCAGAACGAGAAGCGCCGCAAGCACAACAAGTCGCAAAAGAGCCGCGTCCGTACGAAGATCAAAAAGCTCCGCTCTCTGAACGACAAGGAGGAGGCTCAGGAGCTACTGAACGACATCAAAGGCGACCTGGACCGCCTCGCTGCCAAAGGAATCATTCATAAGAACAAAGCCGCCAACAGAAAGAGCAAGCTCGAAAAATACGTCAACGGCCTTCAGTAGCTTCGATGAGGACGTTCCTCCACCGGTAGGCGAGCGGACCGGTCTCGTGTTCTTCTTCCCCCCGGCACGGTCGTCGCACCTGAAAAAGTCCGCGTTCTGCCCAAGGTCTGCACGACCGCCAGTGAGTTGAGTCCAGCGTTTTTCGAGCGCAATTCCAGCATCCTGACGGAAGAAGCCCGCAGCAGCCTTGAGGAAAACGCGGACATTCTTTCTCAGTGCCCCAACTTGAGCGCCCGGATTGAGGGCTACGCTGCACCGGGCGAGCGCAATACTGCGTCTCTTTCTGAGGATCGCTCCGAGGCCGTCGCGGACTTTTACCAGAACAATGGCGTGCCGGTCACCCGAACGATAACCGGCGGCCAGGGTCAGGTGGAAGGCGTGACCTCGAAAAAGGGCGGCACGCGCCAGTACCGCCGGGCCGACTCGATTCCCGAGCGTGAAGGCAACGGCATGTAACCCCCCTCTTTGACACAGGTACTTGTGCTCATCGGGCAGATCCCCAATTGGGGGTCCGCCCGTTTTTTGTTTGTGTTCCTGCGGACTCCGGGCGCTTTTACTTGCAGGGCAGGAGATCCGGCCGGAGAATCATTCACTCGTCCTCAGGCCGAAGTAAGGGGAACAAGAGGACATCGCGAATGGACTCCTGACCGGTGAGGAGCATGGTGATGCCCAAACCCGCGGCAGGAGGCATGCCGTACTCCAGGGCCCGAAGATAGTCCTCGTCGATGAGGTCGTCTGGATCTACGTCTTCTTCCACCTCCGCTGCCCGCTGGCGCGCCTGCTCTTCGAACCGCTCGCGCTGATCCTGTGGGTCGTTCAGCTCACTGAAGGCGTTGGCCATCTCGCGCCCGGCCACCACGAGTTCGAATCGCTCCACGAGGCCCTCCTTCTCGCGGTGCGCCTTGGCGAGGGGACTCAGCTCGATCGGGTAGTCCGTAACAAACGTCGGCTGAATCAGCTCCGGCTCCACCGTCTCACTGAAGATCTCGTCGAGCAGCGCGCCGAGGTCCATGTCGGCGTCCACCTCGTCGAGGCCCAGCTCGTTCGCGGCCACGTCGTAGACCTGTTCGGCGTCGTCCTGATACAAATCAACTCCTGTTGCCTCCTCGATGGCGTCGAAAAAGGACACGCGCGGCCAGGTCCCCCCCAGATCAATCTCGTGCCCCTCGAACTCGATGGTGGGCGTGTCGTGCAGCGCGGTGGCGACGGTACGGAGCAGGTCCTCCGTCATGTCCATCATCCACCGGTAGTCCTTGTACGCCACGTAACACTCCATCATGGTGAACTCCGGGTTGTGGAACCGGCTGAGGCCCTCATTCCGGAAATCCTTCCCAATCTCGTAGACGCCCTCCAGCCCCCCCACAAGCAGACGCTTCAGATACAACTCGTCCGCAATGCGGAGATAGAGCGGCATGTCGAGCGCGTTGTGGTGCGTCTTGAACGGGCGGGCCGAGGCGCCGCCGTACACCGGCTGCAGGATGGGCGTCTCCACCTCCAGGCACCCCTGATCGTCGAGAAAGTCCCGCATCGTCGAGATGAGTTCGGACCGCTGGTGGAAGACCTCCCGCACATCTGGGTTTACCGCAAGGTCGACGTAGCGCTGGCGGTACCGAAATTCTTTGTCCGTGACCTCGTAGAACGTCTCCTCCTCTGTCTCCTTCACCACCGGCATCGGCCGCAGCGACTTGGCCAGTAGCTGAAAGTCGTCGGCCGCACGGACCGTTACCTCCCCCATGCCCGTGCGGAAGACGAAGCCCTCAACGCCAACGATGTCGCCGATGTCCAGCAGCTCCGTGAAGACCTCGTCGTAGTAATCCTCGGGCAGGTCTTGCGCCCGAACGTAGACCTGGATTCGCCCAGTCTCGTCCCGCAGGTCGAAGAACGTGGAGCCGCCCATCACGCGAAGATCAGTGATACGACCCGCAATCGAGACGCGGTATGCCCCTTCCTCCCCGTCCTCCGGCTGATGCGCGTCGTCGTCGAAGGTGTCGAGAATCTCTTTGGCGTGGGCATCTGTGTCCCAGGCGTACGGATACGGATCCACGCCGCGACGGTCGAGCGCCTCGCGCTCCTCGCGCCGACGCTGTTCTTGCTCGCTAAGATCCGACGGGAAAGAAGACATTCGGGGAAATAGGAGTTGAGTGAACGAGAACGAAGGAGGATTTCGTAGACGAGATGCACAATGAGTCCGAGACGGACAACCGACGCCCCCTATGGCAATCGTATCGTGATCGGAGGGGAGCTGCGGAGGTCGCCCCCATCTGGGGCAATCTGTGCAGCCACATGCCCCTCGCACACGTGCGTCCCGGCAGTTTCGTCGATCAGAGGCGGTCGAGCCTCAATACCTCCGAGAACACGTTCAACCCGCGATCGCCCCGCTTCCCTACAGGACCACTACACAGGACCACTACGGCTGGATGCTGCCCCTAACCTCCCCGCCCAGTCCTACGAAATCCAGTCGTCCGCCTCCAGCAGAAGCGCGTCGTGATGACTCTGCAGAAGTTGCGCGATGGTCT
>PXSY01000138.1 GCA_003023125.1 Bacteroidetes bacterium QH_10_64_19 | reverse complement strand
CGGCCCGTCCCTGCTCGAATGCGCGCCAGGCGCGGTTGCAGAGAAGAAGCCAGGTCACGCCCGCGCCAAGAAAAGCGGGTCTGCGGCGACTTGGCCTGGCCGCACCGGTCGATGCGGCCGCTCCGCTGCCAGAACAGCATCAGAGATCCGGGAATGTCGGAGTGAGGCCATCGCCCCCTCATTCCCTCCGATTTTCGGGCCGCAAGCGGAGGATCAGGAAATCATCACCTCGTCATGGACAAACCTCACTCTTTCCTAGGGACAATGAAATGGCCCTATAGGATAAGCCTGTTCGAGTGACTGCGGGAACCCTGTGCCGCTCGCAAACTCATTTGTATTCGCAAATTTGATCAAAGCAAGCCTTTTATACTTTATGCAACGTCACAGGTCTCTTCTCAATGGGTCTGTCCACACGTCCACATGGGGAGCGGCGGTTCTCTTGCCTTTCTTCCTCATCTTCCTCGGGGGTTGTGACACCCGGGGCGGAATGCAACAGAAACAGCAGGACGCGCCCACGAATGGGAAGGTCGCTTCGGCCTCAACCGCTGCCTCTTCGGGGTGGACGACGGTCGAGACGCCCACCGAGAAGACGCTTCATGATGTCGTGCAGGCCGGATCCGAGACGTATGCTGTAGGTGGAGGCGGTCTTCTTCTGAAGCGGACCTCCGAGGGTTGGACGAAAGTCTTCGATGGAGGGCCCACCGGTAACGGCAACGACCTCTATGGCGCAGGCGTGACCGACGATGGCACGCGCATCTGGCTCGTCGGTGCGTCCGGAGCCATCGGAGAGTACAACGTCGAGACCGGCACCCTCAACGACCGGTCTGCCCCGATGGACGTGACGAACAACTTCAACGACGTGTCGGCGACCGGGGAAGGGGGAGAGGCCAGCATCTATATTGCTGGCGACTCCGGGAAGATGTACTATAGCTTCGAGAATGGGAAAGCAGGCACCTGGGAGTATGTGACGCCCGGAAGCGGCTCGAATATCAACGCCGTGGACTTCTTCGGCGGGCGCGATGGGCACATCGTCGATGGCAACAAGACCACGTTCGAAACTACCGACGGAAAGACGTGGACAAAAATCGGCATCGCTGATGCCGACGTAAACTTCTACGGCGTCGACGCCGACGGCCCTGCGGACGTGTGGGTCTCTGGAGGTGGCGGGATGATTTTCCACTGGAACGGTTCGGAGTGGATCCCTGAGGACACAGGCGACGCGAGCCTTCAGGATATCGACGTAGCCCCCAACGGTGGCACGGGGCTCACCGTTGGTAGCGGGGGCAAGACGTATGCCCTTTCGAACGGCGCGTGGACCCGGCAAGCGACGCCGACCGGCGAGAACCTCAGGGCCGTCGTTCGCGGCACGCCGAGCGTTGCCGTCGGTGCCAGTGGCACCGTCCTGGAGCGGTAAGCCGGACGCGGACCCGGACCTACAGGGGCGTTCTTGCCGGTAGCGTCCGGGACAGAACGTTTCCCCCGATCTCGACCACCCTCGATCTTGCCATGTCCGACGCCCCCCGGATGTCCAGCACCACTAGGACAACGTCTAGCACCGCCGAGCCCGTGGCTCATGCCCTTGCCTTCCGCTGGGGGAACTCCTGGTGGCGCCGCCGACCTTCGTCGATGATCTCATGGTCGACCTCACCGAAGCGCTGAGCGAGGCGGAGGCGGCCGGAGACGAGACGCGGGCCGAGTGCCTCGATGAGGTTCTCGACGCCTTAACCCAGGGCATCGCCAAGCACCAGCGTCCAGATGCCGATGACTGAGGAGGCGTTCGGCCGCGCGATTGGAGAGATTCGGGCGCACTACCGCCAGAAAAGTGACCTATCGGCGGAGAGATAACCGGGAGTCCGACGCTCAGAAGACCTGGCCTCCCCAGTTGGGAGATCGTTTCGAGGTGGCCGCTCGGATGCAAGTCCTTTGCCCTGCGTCTTCGCTCTGCGAAGAGGCAGAGAGCGTTTCATTTCTCTCTGGCACCGCACTTCTGCCACGCCCGATTCCTTCGTGGGGAATCGGGCGTTTTTGTTATAGAGACGTACGGCCGTCGGGATGAACGTGGACACGATCCCCGAAGATCTCCTGGAGGGCCGAGTGCAGGACCTGAGCCCCGCCGGTGACCGCAAGAGTTCCCTGCTCGACGAAATCTCCCACGACTTTTATCGGCGGACCGGCGTCGACCTCCGGGAAGGAGACCAATTGAGCGTCGTCCGGGGGCGGGAGAGACGTTCTCATCGGAAGTTTTCTAAAAGCATGACATCGCTGTTCTGACGGTCCACGTGCGTGTAGGCAAACCATTCTCCGCCCGGGCCTGTGGCAATATCCTGAACAAGCGTCCGGTGGGGAAACTGGTACAGGGGAAGCACGCGGCTGGACGAAAAGTCAAAGTAGGCCAGCGTCGCTTCCGTCGACCGGCGGTACATGAAGTGGATCCCGCTTTCTCCGACCCACCAGTGGCGCCGGTCGCGAGGATCAAATTGCCGGACGACGTTAACCGGAAGCGTCGCGGAGTCGGATCTTACGTGGAGGGGGAAGCGATCGGGATCCAAAGAAACGGTCCAAATTCCGAGGGTGTCTGGACGGACGTAATAGAGCGTCGAGTCGGTCCGGGAGTCCTGAGCAGACACGGCACCTCCAGAGGTCACCTGCTGGACCCGGTGGCTGTCTGGGGACGCAAGAGTTCTCCATGCCTCCCATTCCTCGCTTCGGTTCGACGAAAAGTAGACCCAGCGTCCCTCGCTGGACCAGCGCGGGACGAGATCTTCGGAGGACGACCTCGTGAGGCGAGTGGGGGACCCCCCTGACGCGGGAATGACGTAGAGATCGGACTGTCCGTGTTGGCGTCCAACGAAGCAGAGGCGCGTGCCCGTCGGGGACCAGCGCGCCGTTTCCACCGACAGTTCGTCGAGGGACGTGAGTTGACTGGGCGCGGAGCCGTCAGCCTGTGCAAGCCAGACTTCGGAGCTCCCCGAGCGCGTGGACACGAACGCAACGTGGTCGCCCTCAGGGGCGATGCTCGGGGCTCGGTCCTGCTGCGTCGAAGCGATCAAAGGGGCTGCCGAGAATTCCTCGTACTGGGTCGGCTGCCTCAACGCCCAAACGTCGAGTTGCGCGGACCGTTGGGTGTAGGCCAGGCGATTGGCCTCCGGAGAGAGCGTTGGGTGCCGAAACTGCGTCCCCTCGCTGGCGGACCGGACGAGGGTTGGGCTCCCCCCCTCGGCACTCACCCGCCAGATTCCCGAGAGGCCCGACCGCTCGGCCGCGTACAGAAGGTCGGTGCCGTCTGCCGACCAGGCAACGCCATTGATGGCGGTGCTGTCGTTGGTAATCTGCTTCGGGGGCCCTCCCGAGGCCGGAACCACAAACAGGTCTTCCACCCCTGAAACGGATCCTCGCACGAAGGCAATCTGAGACCCATCCGGGGATGGAGCAGGATCAGTATCGCCGGTCGACCAGAGCGGTGGCCGCGTAAGGGTGACCGTTGAGTCGAGGTCTGGAAATTGAAGCGAGAGGCCGGAGGCCCGATGGGGACGACGCTGAGCGGCGACGACGAGTGTCCGCCGATCGGCCTCCGGCATCCAGGCAATGCCCTGGAGGTCTCGTCGCCGGAAGGAAAGGGCACGGCTGGCCTGGCCGCCAATGGAAGGAACGACGGAGATGCGATCCGTTCCGTCGCTGGTTTGCGCGTAGGCCACAAATCGTCCGTCCGGGGACCAAGTGGGGCTCCAGTCGACGGTGGAATCAGGAGAGAGTTGCAGGGGTTGCTCGGCCCCTCGTTGCAGCACGTAAATGCTCTGGGTTTGGCGGTCAGGTTTGCGCCACGCGAAGGCCACCTGTTGACCCACTGGGGAGAGGGCGGGATCGAATTCCTCACCGGCGAATGTCGTGAACGGTTGGGCCGAGAGGGGCGGCTCGTTGCTTTCAACAAACAGAGGAGGGGTCACCCACAACACGAGCCCAACGGCCAGGAGGAGGCCGAAGAGGCCAGCGATTCCGAGCATCCACCTTCGCTGAATGCTGCCCCCGGCGACCACAATCCATTGGTCGGCCGCGTCCGGGGACGAGGCCCGAAGTCGTCCGGTAATCTCGCTCAAGAGTCGCTGGAGAGGGGATTCAGATTCCTCGTGGGTAGTCGAAAGCGCCGCGTCTCCAGTGGAAGAGGCAACGGCCTCGGTCGACGACGGAGGCTCGACGGAGGCCACGAGACGGTACCCGGTTTTCCGAATCGTCTCGATGTAAGAGGGGTCCTTCGGGTCGTCGTCGAACACCTTTCGGAGCTGGGAGATACACCGAGAGAGGACGTCGTCTGTGACGACCGTATCCCTCCATACAACATCCTTGAACTTCTCCTTCGTGGTGACGACCGTGTCCCTCCATACAACATCCTTGAACTTCTCCTTCGTGACCGTTTCGCCCGGCCGCTTGGCCATGCACAACAGAACCTCCATGACTTTCGGCTCGACTTGCGTCTCTTCCTCGCCGAGCCAAAAGCGATTGCGCATGGGTTCGACAAACCACTCTCCAACCCACAGGCCGTCCTTAAAGTGTTCTCTCAGGGAAGATTCTTCTGACATGGACAAAACCGATCTCGAAAGAGAGGACAGTACAGCAGTGCGCCAACACTGCCGCCAACACGAGACGAAAAAGGAACTCTGTAGTCTTTTGATCCGGCGTCGGGTTCCCTTCCAGTTCTTACGTCCGAGGGCACGGCTTTTCCCGAATGTCCCTCGACGGAGCGGGCCGTGGTACTCTTCCTCACCGAGCGCGCCCGGACCCTCTCCTCCTCAACGCTGAACCAGCACTCTCTGCGACTCAACACGTCCATGACCAACGGGGTGAAGCCCTCGGCAGGCAACACCGATACTGGCCGAGAGTCAGAAGACGATGGTCGATGCCATTCATGCCGGTAGCGACGCGGAGCCGAAGCGTCTCCGCACCGTTCGCAACCGGGCGCCTGGTGGCTTCGCAGGCGCCTGTCGCCGATCCGAGTTGGCTGCACTCCGGCGGACGGGGTGAAGATCCTCCACTGTTCAAAATTACTTGTCGGTCGGCCATTTCTTCTCCCTCTCCACACAGACAAGGGCCTGAACGCCGTCTAACGGGTAGGCACGGGCCTTGCGGCACTTATGCAATCCCCACCGATTTTCTTCCAAACTCTCCAACACGAAAACCATGAGGCCCCCAGTTGAACGGCTCATCCGGTTCGCTCTCATTGCAGATGCCGTTGTGGCCCTCCTCGTGATTGTGCTGGCATACTTTTTCTAAGTCCGGATTCACTTTCGCTTGTCTGCGGAGTTCATTTTGCACGGTCCTCAGCAGAAGTCTCTTCTATCCGGAGTCTTACCACCAAGACCTACGACCCAGTCCGCAACACTGAGGCGCACGAGGTCGATCTGAAGGGCGGTGTCTACCCGGCACGGTAGACCCTGAGCCCCCGTTTGAATATTCCATAAGCTGTTATTTCTGTGAGCGCACGGGAACGGCCTGCCCTGATTCTTTACCAAACACGCGTGCATCTCAGAAATCTCGTGGCACGCAGTTGCTTGCGGAGTGCTCAAATAAAGGTTGCAGCTCCGAGCATCCGCGGATGCGAGAAGAACCCAGTGGAAGATCGGCCGGAAGAGACGGCGTCCCAGCGCCTCGTTATCCTGGAGAGCAGACAACGATCTCCCCTCTCACGACCGAGGCGGCCCGGACGATAGATCAGCAGGATTGGCTTTGCGTGCGCGACACATCGGAGGCTTCACAGGCAGGTACCGGTGGATCAACATGGGTGTATCACACTATCGCGATCAGGATTTCAAGGCCATCATTGCGGGCGGCGGACGCGTGGGGCGAGAAACAGCCGCCCTCATGACGACCTACGGCCACCGGGCGATCATCATTGAACGGGACCCGCGCATTACGCGGTCGCGCTCAGACGACCACGACGACGTGACGTTCGTGCAGGGCGACGCAACGGCGCCCGAAACCCTGATGGCCGTCGGCATCGAAAACGCCGACACTGTGCTGGCGCTGACGAGCAACGAACGCACAAACATTGACATCTGCCAACGGGTCGCCGAGCTTGCGCCCGATACGCGTCGCGTGGCCCGGAGCCATCGTTCGCCCGCAGCCACCGGAAATCCCGACGCCGTGGGGGCCTTCGTCTTTCCGGAGCGGGCCGGCGCTCGCGTGGCCATCGGCCGGGCGTTCGGGGCGCCCATCCAACCCGTTACCGATCTTTCTACCCGGTTCGAGATCGTCGACATTAACGTTGAGCCGGAGTCTCCTGCCGCCGGAAAGTCGCTCAGGGAGTTGGACATGCCCACGAAGGCGACCGTCATCACCGATCTCAAGACGGAGGACCTCGCGGACGGAGACATGGTGATTGAGCCCGGTTGCCAGTACCTGATCGCGACCCATCCTGACGCCGTCGACGAGCTAAAGGCTCTGTTCCGGCGCTGATCCTGCGACGGTTTCACCGCTGGGACCGAGGATCAATTCTGGGGCCGGCCACGGCTGTCGCACGCCCCCCCTGCCCGCAGAGAATCCGCGGCCCGAAGTCGCCCGACGGAGGATCGTCCATTTTCCCATCCATACTGGCTAGCATCGGGAAGCTCGGCCGGTCCGTCCTCAGGACATCGCCTCCACGACCGGCGTCGTCGCAAACGCCCGCGGGACTGGCAGGTCGGCCATGGTCTGGAGCCCAGGCCGTGCGCCCGCAGCAAGGGGAGCAGTGTTGACGAGCATGCCCACGGTGGCCGTATCCCCGAAAATGCCGCCTTGCACCCGTAGATCGATGGGCGGATCCCCCTCCACCTCGACCGCGTCGTACGACGCATCCGCCCCCACGTACATTTTCAGGTCGAGCGTCACCTTTGCCTCCCCGCCGATGCGCCCCGCGGCGGCGTGGTGGATCCCCGCCACGTCTCCGGGCGCCACTTGCCGGACCCCGGTATCGATCGGGGGGTCGGCGTGGACGGGCTGGAGCTCTTCCTCAACGGCGTCCAGGCTCCATCCCAGCCCATCGGCGACCATCCGCAGCGACTCGCGAAGCCCGATGTGCCCAAACCCACCGGCCGCTTTTTTCTCTTCGAAGGCCTGCGTGGAGATGCCGGCACCCACCTTGGCCTGCAACGGCTCCCGTCGTTCGCTCGCGTCCACCACCCGCTCGACGTGCACGCCCTGCACGGCGGTACAGACGCCCGTGGCCATCAGCGGGAGCGTGTCCATCGCGTAACCGGGGTTCACGCCGGTGCCCACAATGACGACCTCCTCTTCGCGCGCAACGTGATCGAGGCGCTCGGCGCGATCGGGCGATCGCTCGTACGGAAAGGATAGCTCCTCGGTCGACGACACCACGTGTGCACCGGCCCGGGCACACTGTACCAGCTGGTCGGCCACCCCGTCGAGAAAGGAGGTCGTGGTGTGAAGCACCACGTCCGGGGTTGAGCGTGCGAGCGTGGCCTCGGCATCGTCGGACACGGAGACGCCCGTCGGGGCACACCCGTCGCCGATCACGTCGGCCACGTCCCGGCCTGCCTTGTCGGGATCGATGTCGACGGCACTAACGAGGGTCATGGCGTCTTTGTCGAGCACGGTGCGGGCCACTTCCTGCCCGATGGGGCCGAGGCCGTATTGTAGAATTTGGAGGGAATCCATGGGGGTGCGGCGGAAGTCAGAAATGGTCTGAGGAGAAGGGGCAATATCCCCAGCCGCTCAATCGCGGACCGGAAAATGGTGTGGCGCCGGCCCACGTCGCGATATTGTGCGGAGAGATGTGGGTGGGACGCGACTGCGCGGTCGTCAGATCGAGTGAGATGTCTCTCACGGCGATGGCCATAATGCACCGGCGGGGACGCCGTTCGGCAGAATCTGCGTGCCTGCCTGCTCGGGCTCCACAATCGACCGCACCTGCATGGGAATGCGTGCATCCACCAAGGGACGGAGCGTCTTCGGGTGCATGCCGAGATCTCCGGACTCGGTCATGGCGAACGCGTCCTCCATGGACAGTCGGTCGAGCCGCTCCGCGTCATCATGGACCAAGGGATCGGCGGTGTAGAGGCCATCGACATCGGTGTATCGGGTCACGCATTGGGCCTCCAGAACGCGGGCAAACAGCGCGGCCGAGTAATCGCTTCCTTCAAAGCCGAGCGTCGTCGTACGACCGGCCTCCGTGGCCCCGATGAAGCCCGCGACCACCGGCACGGCCGTTGGGGAGAGCGCCCGGTACCAGTCTCGGACACGCTCCGCGGTGGTCGACCGGTCCACGTTCGCCTCGCCGAACGTGTCGTCGGTCACCACGAGGCGGGTGGCGTCGCAGTGGGGCGCCTCCACCCCCGCGTCGCGCAGCGCCAGTGTCACCATGGGCACGGACAACTGCTCGCCCGTCGCCAGGACCGCATCGCGAAGGGCCGGCGTGAACCCCGACCGGTCGACCTCAGCAAATGATTGTCGCAGCGCCCGAAGGTGCTCGTTGAGAAGCGCCGCGTACTCGTCCGCGGCGGTCGGACTCAGCACGGTCTCGGCCTGGGTGCGGTGCCGCCGACGAAGGCGCTCGACGAGCGTCTCGACGACGGCCCGGCCGTCGGAGCGCGTGGCGAAGGCCTCCATGGCGTCGGAGAGCTGCTGGGACACGTCGGACCGGGCGGACACGATGGCGACGACCCGCCCGCTCGTGGTGGCCTCGTTGAGAAGCGCAATGACCGTGCGAAATCGCTCCGGGGGGCCGACGGTGGTCCCCCCGAATTTGAACACGACACGCGGAGACGGGGATGAATCGGGCAAGGGGACGAAGACGATGGATCAGACACGACAGACGAGGCACTTCCACAGCGGAAAGCATCGCCTGCTACCGCCTGTTTTTGGCGCGTGTTCCTCCCCCACACGCCCCATTAGGTGTGAGCGTTTGGGAGTATGTGGGTATGAAAAAACGCCCACACGCCCGCACTCCCAAACTCAACCCCGTTCCGCCACAGCATTCTCGATCGAGGTCGGCTCACCCGTTTACGAAGTTTCTCACGCATCGGTACTTGCAAGCAGTCGATATGTAACCGCTCTGTCCCCTCCCGTTTTTCTTTCCGCCGGCAGTCCGTATGATGAGGGCGCTTCGTGTCTCTGTCGCGACTCATCGATGCCATGCTCAACTACATCTGGAGTGGGCTCATCATCGGGAGCCTGCTGTTTGCCGTCACCGTAGACACCCAGGAGCTGACGGAGAATCGGTTCCGCAACGACACGCCCCTCCCCGTCACCCTCCAGTTTCCCGAGGACTACGATCCGGACGCGCGCCGCCAGCCCGTCGAGATCCGCATCGACCCGGACGCTTACCAGAAGCTCTTCGGGACGGACGCGGCCCCGGACACGACGTACGACGGCACGCTCGTGCAAACCGAGGAAGGGCGGAAGGTCGAGTTCGTCGCGGACGCCGAGTTTCCCGAGCCCCTGGCCATCATCCAGTCGTTTCACGCCACCGACGACAACCCAGCCCTCCGGGGGACCCTTCTGTCCGGCCCGGCGGCCTCGGCAGGTACTGCGCGAATGAGGGCGGAGGTGCAGTTCGAGCCGGTTCGCTTCCGCAAGCTCCGCAGCATCGCGCAGGCGGCGCTCGACTTCGCCGAAACCGCGGCGTCTTTAGCCCTGAGTCTCATCGGGGTCCTTGGGCTCATGCTGGGACTTGTGAAGATCGGGGAGGAAGCGGGACTCATCGAAGCGCTCACCGGGATCGTACAGCCGATTCTGAGTCCGCTCTTCCCGAACGTGCCGGACGACCACCCGGCCTTGGCCAACGTCACCCTGAACCTCCTGGCGAACGTGTTTGGGCTGGGCAACGCCGCCACGCCGCTCGGCATCAAGGCGATGGAGGATCTGCAGAGCCTCAACCCCTCGGACGACACCGCCAGCGACGACATGGTAATGCTGCTTGCGCTCAATACGTCGAGCGTACAGCTTGTCCCGCCGGCCCTCCTCGTCTCCATCATGGGACTGCAGATCAACCAGCTCTTCTTCTCCATCACGCTGGCGACGCTCTGCTCGACGATTGCCGGCATCCTCGGCACGCTGGCCCTGCACCAGGTGCCCTACTTCCGGGCCACCGCCCCGCACCGAAACGTCGAGGCGGAGGGAGACGACTCCACCGACGCGACCTCTGGTTCTTAACAATGAGATTTTCCGCTTCGCGGGAAAGATGTCCCCGCGGGACGTTTCCACCAACTTTTACACTCTTACAAACGCGCCCCTATCATGATTGAAACCATCCGTTCGGTCGTCAGCGTCCTGTCGGCCTTCGTCCTTCCCGCCCTCCTCGTCGGCTTTCCGCTCTACGGCCTCATCAAGGGCGTGCGGGTCTACGAGGTCTTCGTGGAAGGCGCCAAGGAAGGCTTCGAGGTGGCCGTCACCATCATCCCGTACCTAATCGCCATCCTCTTCGCCATCGGCATGTTTCGGGCGTCCGGCGCCATGGACTTCCTCGTAAACGTCCTCGACCCGGTGCTGGGCGTGATCGGCGTCCCCGCCGAAGTGCTGCCCATGGGCATCGTGCGCCCGCTCACGGGCTCCGGCTCGGCGGGCCTCGTGGCCGACATGATCAACCAGTACGGCGAGGACTCGCTGGTGGTGAAGATGGCCGCCACCATGTTCGGCTCCACGGAGACGACCTTCTACGTGATCGCCGTCTACTTCGGCGCCGTCAACATCCGCGACACCCGCCACGCCGTGCCCGCCGGCCTGTTTGCCGATCTCGTTGGCTTTCTCGCCTCCGTGTACATGGTACAGCTCCTGTTCGGGTAGTACCCATGTTGTGCTGTATGCTTCGCGTTGTGGACGGCAGTCTTGTATCGGCCCGCGAATCGTACGCAATGCGCTACGAGGTACGCACTACAGAGGCAATTCTGCCAGGACGTTGACGATGGCATCCTGCGCGGCCCGCACCTCGTTGGCCTCCGCCAGGTGATGGTTGCAAAAGATCACGAAAGAGAGAGGCGTGCCCCCGGCTGTGGTGACGTACCCGCTGAGCGCACTGGCGCCCGTGAGGGTGCCCGTCTTCGCCCGTACATTGCCCTCCGCCGGGGCCCCCCTAAAGCGGTACTCCAGGGTCCCGTTCTTCCCCCCGATGGGCAGCGCATCGTAGAACGCTGAGCTCTGATCCGGCGTGGCATCCCCCCACATGTACTCCAGCAGGCGGGTCAGGGCTCGGGGACTCACGTAGTTCTTTCGCGAAAGCCCAGAGCCATCTACGAGCCGAACGCGACTGGTGTCCACCCCAGCCGCGGCCAACTCCGATCGCACCGCCAGGGTGCCGAGGTCCGCCGAGCCTTTCGTTAGCTTCTCGGACGTCGTGTTGGGCCGGTTGACGACGGCGAGCGTCCGGAGCAGTTGCTCGGCGTAGAGATTCTGACTCTTCCGGTTCATGGTCCGCACGATCTGGTGGAGCGGTGGAGATCGGTACGTGCCCACCTGGCGGACGGAGTCAGCCTCGTACTGGGGCGTGATGGGCGTCGCATCTACGTTCACGCCCTGCCCGTCCACCGAAATGCCCTCCTGAAGCAGCACCGAGCGCAGAACGTGGGTGAAGTACCGGGTAGGCTCGGTGATCGTAAGGGTTTCCTTCTGGGTTTCGTACGGGTGGAGACGCGAGCGGACGGTAAAGGTGTTGTCGCCGAACGGACGATCGTACTCCTCATCGGACGAGGAGTCGCGCGGGACCGTCCTCGTCCGATTGATGACGCGTACAAAATCGGTTTCGAAGGGCGCCCAGGTGATCTGCGCCGGCATCCCGGAACGGCGCCCTCTCACTTCGAGATCAATGGTGTTGGTATTAAAGACGAGTCCGTTCACTTCCGCCGCGTACGAGTACGGCACGTCGTTCCAGCTCCATCCGTCGCCCAGGGGAACGTCGCTGAAGGGATCATCGTCCCCGATGATGGCGCCCTCGATCCGGGAGATGCCCGCCGCCTTCAGCGAATCCGCCCAGTCCTGGAAGACCGTCGTAGGCGACGACCGCTGCTCATATCCGCCGATCGTGGGATCCCCGCTCCCGCGCACGATCACGTTCCCCCGGAGCACGCCATTGCGGATGGGCCCGTCCACGTACAGGCCCGTTTCGTAGCGGTACGACGGCCCCAGACGCCTCAGCGCCGCCGCCGCGGTGAGCAGCTTCATGTTCGAGGCAGGCGTGAAGAGATGATTCGAGTTGTGCTGAAACAGGCGACGGCCGGTCCGCAGGTTGGTAACCTCGACGCCCCAGAACGCTCCCGCATACGGCTCGGCCTCGATGGTATTGGTCACCGCCTGCCGAATCGTCGACTGTGCAGCTTTGGCCCCGGGAGCCGGCTGCTGTGCCTCCGCGGCCGACGTGAAACCCAGCACAACAGTGAAACCTACAATGCAATAACGGAAACATTTCAACATCGAGAGAAGCGGGCGGTTTGCAGAACGTGAAACGAAACATGGAGGGGAGACGCCGCAGGGATCACAGCGTATCGGCGTTTTGGATGATCTGCATGTAGAAGCGCACCACGGACCGGTAGTCCTTCACCGCAATGCGCTCGTTTGGTCCGTGAATGCGGCTACGATCGTCCGGCCCAAGTTGGTACGGGATAAATCGGTAAACGGCACTGCTGTGTTCAGCGTAATAGTCGCTGTCCGTACGTCCCGGGACGAGATACGGGGTCACGACCACGGAATCGGCGGTCACCTGTTCGATTGTGCGCTGAAGCGTGCGAAACGCTGGGGTGTCGACCCGCGAGACTGCGGGGGGCTCCTGGGAGCGGAGCACCTCCGTCTGAACCGGAAGCCCCTCCACCGTCGACCGGACGTGGTCAATCACCGACTGAATCGACTGGCTCGGCAGCACCCGAAAGTTCACCACCGCCCGCGCCGTCGTAGGAATGACATTGTCCTTGACTCCCGCAGTAAGCCGCGTCGGCGCCGCGGTGGTGCGGATGGCGGCCCGCGTCGGCGGTCGGCGATTGAGGATCCAGCGAAGCGCGGGGGCCGTGAGCCACCGATTGGCCAACAGCGCCCGCATCGGCAGATCCATCTCGGGCGCGAGGTAGTCGAACATCGTCCCGGCCACCCCGGACAGGCGCGAGGCCAGCGGCCGATCACGCAGCCGGGACAGGGCCTCGTTCAGGGCATCGACGCTCGTCTGATTTGGGGGCACCGATGAGTGTCCACCCGGCCCGTTGGTCGTCAATTTGAGGGTCAGGAATCCCTTTCCGGCCACCCCCACGACCGCGAGTGGGTCGTCGAGTCCGGGCAGCACTCCATGCGTGACGGCGCCCCCTTCATCGACCACGAGCGCCGGAGACACACCGCCGTCCGTGATGCGCTCGGCCATGGCTTTTCCCCCACGCTGTCCGCCTACTTCTTCGTCGTGCCCCAACGCCACGTGTACGGTGCGTCGTGGCGTCACCCCGCGCTCCAGGAGCGTCTCGATGGCTTCCAGAATGCCGACGGCACTGGCCTTGTCGTCCAGCGCGCCGCGGCCCCAGATGTAACCATCGGCGGCGCGCCCCGAAAACGGAGGATGTTTCCATTTCGCAGAGTCTTCTACAGGCACCACGTCGACGTGGGCCATCAGGACGATCGGATCCCGTGACGGATCTGTCCCCCTCCAGGTGTACAGCCGACTCAGGCCGTTGACCTGCACGGTGTCGAGGGCTCGGTGCACACGCGGAAAGGCCTCTCCGAAGGTGGCGTAGAGCGCCCGGAAGGCCGACGAGTCGAGGGCCGCAGGATTTCGGGCCGTGAGGGTTCGCTGGCGAAGGGCCTCGGCGAGATGCTCGGGGGCCTCCGCCGATACGGACAGTTCTACGGGCTCCGTGCTCACCTGTCGCGACTCCACCTGCCACGTTCGGACCCCGACGATGGAAAGCAGAAGGACAAATAGGAGCGCGGCGCCGAGCAGAACACGCCGCCACACGGACCGAGTGGGCACCATGAAGTGCGAACTGATACTGCGGGACAGGTGAATTACAGGGGGGACTTTACGCCTCTCCTCCGCCACGGTCCATCTGGTCGGAGGTTCCGGTGCACGTGGGAGGGGTTGCACCGAGGGATCGGTGGACAATGCCCACGACCGACACAGCGTCCACCCCGGCGGCGAAGGGACTTGACACAGACTTCGGCCTGCGCCCTCACGCCCTCATGGTCCACATTGCGCCCCCCATGGTCCACACTGGCCGACCAGCCTGCTTTCCGGAAACCGTCGGCGCGCTGCATCATTCCTCGGAGCGTGACGACAGT
>PXSY01000137.1 GCA_003023125.1 Bacteroidetes bacterium QH_10_64_19 | reverse complement strand
GGCGTCGCAGCGGTTCCGGAGCAGGGAGCCGCGTCGAGGATGTCGCGTCGCTTCCAAGGAACTGAACACAGGGCAGACTTTCTAGTGGGCCGTGTTGGCGTTCGTGCGTCTGGGCGTATGCCGGAATGCGTGAGGAGTGAAGCGTGAGGCGTGCGGCTGCCGTTTCCCGTGCGTATTTCACGCACCACTGAGCGTAAAGTCACGTTCTTGTACCCGCACGGCATCGGGTCCGGCACGGCACTGCCACTTTCGTCCTTACATCCGTCCACACTTCCATACGTCCCTACGTCCATTCATGGCCGAGTCCAACGCTGCCCGTCGCTATCTCGATCCCGTCGTGATTTCGCAACTCGAGACGATGGAGCTGCGGGCGCGCCTCATCGTGGAGGGCTTCATCACCGGCCTGCATCGCAGTCCGTACCGCGGCTTTTCCGTCGAGTTTGCCGAGCACCGGCCCTACAACCTGGGCGATGAACTGCGCCACGTCGACTGGAAGGTGTACGCGAAGACGGACCGCTTCTACATCAAGCAGTACGAGGAGGAGACCAACCTTCGGCAGTACGTCGTGCTCGACACGTCGGCGTCGATGCGGTACGAGGGGGAAGGGCCCATTTCGAAGCTCGACTATGGATCCTACCTCGCCGCCGCCCTCCATAACCTGATGCTCAAGCAGCGGGACGCAACGGGGCTCATCGGGTTCGACGAGTCGGTCCACACGTTCCGGCCCCCGAAGGCCAAGCAGGGCTACCTGCGGCAGTTGCTGGTCACCCTCGAACAGATGCACCGTCGGGACGCCGAGGGGCAGCGCACGAGTGCCGCCTCCGCGCTCGAGGAAGTGGCGCAGCGCGTTAAACGCCGGTCCCTCATCGTCGTGATTACGGACCTCTTCGAAAACATCGCGGCCCACGACGATCTGCTCCGGGCCCTACGGCACCTTCGCCACCGCGGGCACGAGGTGATCGTCTTCCACGTCCTGGAGGGCGACACCGAACGCCGGTTCCAATTTCCTGATCGCCCCATGCTGTTTCGCGACGTGGAGACGGGCGAGGAGGTCTCGCTACAGCCCGCCCAGCTTCGCGATCATTACACAGAGGCCGTGGCGCACTTCACCGAGACGTTCCGGCGCAACTGCCTGGAGCACGACATTGGCTTTGCCGAGCTCGACACGAATGAGCCCTATGACACGGCTCTGATGGAGTATCTCAACAAGCGCTCCCGCCTCTCCTGATGCCGTTTGGCCCGCACACGTCAACTCGTAGACGAGTGACGCCACCGGTCGAAAGAAGGCCCGTGAGCTGAGAACGTTCAACGTTTTCACGTTACCACGTTGAGCGCATCGGGCATGCCCGAAACGGAACCCCGGTCAGATCGACATCTTCTGGAGTCCGTCAGGTTTGCGGATGGGCCACCGCCTCAGGAGAGGGGGCACGGAGTTCATTGAGACGGTCGAGCAGCGCCGACTGGTCGGCCGGGTCAGCGAGGGCCACAATGACGGGCCCCTCATCGGTGCGGAGGCGAATGACCTCGTCCGGCAGGTGACTCGCAAAGACCTGCGTGGCGGCGTAGCGGCGGTAGTGGCGGTGGTAGCGAGTGGCCGAAATCAGGGCAGCGTCCTCAATAGACGCGGCGGAGAGGGTGCACGACCGATCGCCCTGTCGGACCGTGATCCTGTCCGCCGAGCATGTAACCTGCACCGACGGGCAGACGCCCACGAGGCCGACGACCGCCAGCAGAAGGCCCGACCCCACCTGTACGCCCCAGAAGACCGTCTGCCACCCGGGATGGGCGGACAGGTACGGCCCCAAAAGGGCCCAGCCCAGATAGTGACTCATCAACAGGGCCAGGGTCAGGGCCGTGAGGGCGACGATGAAGACAGCTTCCCCCTGCAGCCGGTCGCCCATCCAGGCCCGGATGGCCCGGCCGAGCAGCGAGTACCGAGGCTGGTACGACGAGGGAGACTCGAAAGTACGCGTCACGAAAACGCAGCGGTGTACGGCAGGGAGAAACCACGTCGGCCCGTTCGGCCGTCCAGTGATTAAGGCCGACATACAATCATCTGTAGACGACCCCTCAACGCGGACTGAAACTGTAAGTTGTCAGGCACGCAAAGATGTTACGCCATCCGGGGGATCGGAACGTTCGGCCTCGCATGGGACAGTGTCCGATCGACGCGTTCACGGGGCCTCCGGTCACGACATGCCGTATGTGCTCAGGTCAAGCGTCAGCTCTTCCTGATACGCCTGGTAGCAGGTGACCATGATCGCAGTAACGGGCACGGCGATGAGCAGGCCGAAGAGGCCGAGCAGGGTTCCGAACACCAGTAGCGAAAATAGCACGAGGAGGGGATGGAGCCCCACCTGGTAGCCGATGATGTTGGGGGTTAGCACGCTCTGCTCAAGCAGGCTCTCGCCGAGCAGGACGGCGATCACAATGACGGCTTTGGTCCAGGTTCCGAGGATGAGGGCCACTAGGGCGCCGACGACCATGGTAATGAGAGCCCCGATCTGCGGAATGAGGTTGAGCAGTCCGGCCAGAAATCCGATGAGTAGCCAGAAGGGAATATCGAACACGAACAGAAGCACCGAGACGTTGATCGTTGCGATAACGCTGATCAAGAGCTGCCCCCGGAAGTACCGGCCCACGATGCTGCCGGCCTCCACGAGATAGTCTCGGCGCCCTCCGGCCGTAGGAAACAGGTCTACCAGCGCCGCCTGGACCGTCGGGTAGTCTTTGAGGGTGTAGAACAGAATGACGGGGACGAAGGCCAGGAGGGTCACGACGGTCAGAACGGAGCCGAGAGAGGAAAGCACGTTCTCAATGGCCCCGGGAAGCCGTCCGGCCTGTTCCTTCACCAGGGTCTGGACCTCCGCGATCACCTGCTTCTTCTCGACGAGACCGGCCCCTTCGAGGGCGTCCAGGATCGCCGAGGTTTCCAGCCAGACCCGGAGGTTCTGAACCGTGCCGACCAGTCGGTCGGACAGGGCCTGCGCCTGATTGGCAATGTTCGGCACGAGGATGAGGACGAACAGAGCGAAGAGGCCGACGACTAGGCCCGTCATGAGAAGAGAGGGAAGCCAGCGCGGAACCTGGTAGCGGCGTTCGAGGCGCTTGACGAGCGGATTCAAGAGATAGGCCAGCAGGTAGACGGCGCCGAAGGGCACCAGGACGCGGCTGACCTTGTCCAGCGTCCAGAGCAGCAGCAACACGCCCCCGGAAAATAGCAGCGCCCGGGTGGCCTTATGATGACGCAGGGGCCACAGCAGTACGACACCCGCCAGCCCAACCAGGGGAGGAGTCAGGAAGGCGTCCTCGCGGGGGGGCGTGTGCATCTCGTACAGCATCACCAGAAGTAGCACCATTCCTCCCCCGATGAGTACCGTTTCGAAAGCGGACTGTCGCAGCCTGCCCGACCGGGACGAGGGCGACGGGTCGGATTTCGGGGGACCCGACGTCGACGCAGAGGGGTCTGATGCGTCGGGCGACTCGGAGGAGGACGGCGGACGAGAGGGACGGGACGACATGGGGGCAAGGACGAATCGGGACGCCTTGCGTCTGCAAGATGCTGCGCTTCTGCAAACCGCCGGGACGCCGGTGGGTTCACAGATCGCATGCATCAGTAGGCGTACTCGAAGAGCAGGTTGAGTTGCAGGGATTGCTGATTGCTGCGCGAGCGCAACAGTAGATAGTCGCTGAACTGATATTCAATCGTTACGTCCGGAACGAGGGCCGTGGACTGGGCGGAGGATTGAGCAGACGAGGTAAGCACGGGCTGCTCGATGGAGGCGAAGAACTGCGGGGTCAGGTACCGGCCGACCGTCAGATACGAGGATCCTTCCGGCCGCACCTGTAGCCGAACGACATCCAGCCCGAGCTTGCTGGCGGCCAGGTTTTCAACGAAGTCGGTGGCTTGCCCGAGCGCGACCTGAGTGGCCAGGTTGCCCCCCTCCGAATCGCCGCTGAGGAGGGCATTGGCCGGACGCCCCGTCGCGAGGTAGGACAGAATGTTCCGCGTGGTCATTGGGGGCTCCGACGAGAGCGTAGGGGACAACTCGTCGGGGCGGCCCGACAGCGAGAGCGTGATGCGAACTTCCGAACTCTGGGTGCCGCGGGCCTCCTGGTCGTAGACGGCCGTCAGGTCGAGATAGGGGGCCACCGGATCGCCGTTGAACGTGAGACTGCCCTCCGTAATCTGAAACTCCTGGCCGAACTGGCGGAGGGTGCTCCGCTCGCCGACCACATCGATGGTGCCGAAAACCCGCGGGTCCTGTTTTCGGGACTTCTGGATGTCCAGGTTGCCGGTAAACTGGAGGTCCATCGTGGGCGAGCTCTTCGACCGGAGCCACGTGTTGTTCGTAATCTCGACGTCGAGGTCCAAAGACATCACATCGTACGTATTGAGGGTCGTCGTGTCCGCTGAGCTTATTCGGACGCCAAAGCGTTCCTCGAGCGTAAGCTGGTCCTGGGCGTCAAGGGAGACGGTGGACGTGGCACCCTCCGTCTCGGCGAGCACTTCCCCGTAATGCACGTCGCCCCTTTGGATGCGCACGTTGCCGCTGAGGGCCGGACGCTGGATGGTGCCGCGAAGGGTCGCCGTGCCGTCGATGACGGCCTTCCGGTAGGCCGGGGTATCGATGGCGAGAAAATTGGAGGCATCAATCGAGAGGTCATACTCCCCGACGGTGAGTTGCGGAAAGTTGATGGGCCCTGTGACCCGCGCCGAGCCTCCGTTGGACGAGCGAATCTGACTGTCGGCCAACCGCAATGTGTTGCCCTCCAGCTCCAGGCGGGCCGAGCCGTCCCGGTAGTTCGTATTGAGCGTTGGAATGGAGCCCCCTAGATCGGCGACCGAAATCGTTCCGGAGAGGACGGGCTGGTTAAAGGTGCCCCGCACCTCGGCGTCGGCGGTGAGGGTCCCCGTGACAGAGCGCAGAGTCGCTGGGTCGAGGAAGGGATCGATCCAGTTGATCGGAAACCGATCGGTCGAGGCGTCCAGGCGAACCGGACGATCGGGGGCTGGGGCGGAGGATGGGGCCTGGAGCCGCAAATCGGCCGGCACGGAGCCCGCGACGGTGAGGACGCTGCCGTCCCGATGCGTGAGCCGGGCATCGAGGGTCATCGCCAGGTCCTCGTAGTCCACGACCAGGCGGAGGGTCCCTACCTTGTCCTCCTCCGAACGAAGATCAAGGTCGAGCGATCCGTCGAACGTGGGCGCCGTGGCCGGGCCGGTCAGGTCCAACTGTCCGGTGGCCCGTCCACCAAGCCCCGAGAGCCCGATCAAGGGCGCGATGCCGTCGAGACGAACGTTATTCAGATCGACACGAAAGTCCTGCGACCCGTCGGGATCGATGATGCCACCGGCCTCGACGTACTGCGTATCGCTTTCGAGGCGAAGGTTGTCCACCTGATACGCCGTGCCCAGTGTCAGGGTCGTTTCGTCGGCGAGCGTCCACCGATCCGGCCCCATACGCGCAGTGATGTCGTGGAGATGCAGGGTGAGGGAGTCGAGGGGAGGGCGGAACGAAGCCTCAAGGCTGGTGGTGTGCGTCTCATCCAGTTCCACGCTCGTCGAGAGGTTCACGGTGGTGCCGTCGTACAGCGCTTGGAGCTGAGTCTGGTTGGCCGTGAGGCTCGGCACGGACAGATAGCCGGCGTCGGCCTCCACTTCCACACGTTCCAGCAGCTGTGAAGCCCCGCGCTTTCCATTGAAGGACCCCGACACGGCACTCAGTCGGAGGTCGTTGTAGATGAATCCATTGAGCTCCACCGTGCCGTCGAACCGTTGCGCCCCGGCGGCGCCGTAGACGTGCGCATCAAGCACGCCCTTCTCGAGATCGAGGGTGGAGGCCCCAACCAGGCGACGCAAAGGCTGGGCGTTGGTCACCGTCGCCTGGAGGTCGAACTTCGACGCTCCAGCCTGCGGCGTCAGGCCGAGCAGGCCGCCCCCCTCTATCTGGCCGACATTGGAGCGACCCGAGAGGGTGTGCACCTGTAGGCGCCCGTCGTCGACCGCCGCCGCCAGGTTGAGGGCGCGGATACGGGTCCGGTCCAACTGCACGGAGTCCACCGACAGCCGGGTCGATGCCGTAAGACCGTCCAGCGACGTGCCGCGGCCCTCCACCGTCCACCGCGCCTCGTGCACATTGGCGTCGAGGGAGTCGAGGCCGGCCAGGGCCCCCACATCGACCGAGCGGGCCGTTGTGCGGAGGGCGTACGTGGGCGTAGCGGCGAGGCTGTCGACATGGCCGTTGAGTTGGAACGAGCCTCCGGCCACAGAAAACTGTCCCGTGGCCTCCAGCCGCCCCTGATCCGGCGTCACCGTCAGGCGTCCGTCCGGCACGGCGGCCCGGTTGACAGTGGACGCCTGAACCATCAGTTCCGACTCGACCGAGAGGTTGGAGAGATCGGCGCCCTGGACCGTGAGGGCGGCGCTGCCGGACAGGTCGGTCGTGAGGCCGGGCACCTGGGCGAGAGCGCCGATGTCGACGTTGCGAAACGTCCCGTTCGCGACGCGATACCGGGGCGTTTCTGCGAAGGGCTGTGCCTCGACCGCGAGCCGGATTGCGCCCTCAGGGGTCTCCAGGTCCAGGTTGGACTGCAGTGTGCCTGCCCGCATCGTCGCGCTAAGGGACGCGCCTGAGATTTGCTGGCGATTTATCTGGGAGGACTCCAGCGTGAGGTCAGCACTGAGCCGAAGCGCGTCCGGAGTTGTGCCCTGCACGCGGCCCCGAATGGTACCGTGGAGGGCGCTGGACTGGGTCGTGTCTTGCAGGAACGGGCCGATGTCGACGTCGCGGAAGCGCCCCTGCGTCAGCTCCACCGATGGCCTCTCGGCGAAGGGCCGGCCGGTGACCGAGAGGGTCCAGTCGCTGCCATTGAGCCGGGCCGATGCGTCGGCGGTGAGCCGCCCGTCGTCGAGACGGGCCTCGGTGTCGAGGGACGACATCCGATGCGGGCCGTAGTACGCGTCCGACACGCGGATCGTGGTCCGACCCTCCAACGTTGCGGGCGTGAAGCCCTGCCCCTGCATCTGAACCGTGCCGCTGAGGCGACTCGCGGTCGTGTCGCCCACCAGGGCAGCGAGATTCACGTTCTCGAGGCGGCCCTGGTCGAGGGCAAATTGCTCCGACCCGTCGAGGGCTGCGGATCCGGCCGCCACGAGCCGCCCCGTAGGGAACTGGAATCGTCCGTCGACGACGGCTTCCTCGGAATCGAGCACGAGAGAGAATCGCCCAGACTCAATCGGCTGCGCGCCGATCCGCGAATCAGTCACCGTCGCTTCGACCTCGTAGGTGGCGGTCTCGGTCCCCATCGACCGGGCATCGACCTGCGCCGTTCCCGAGATTCGTCCGTCGATCCCGACGTCGGGGGACGGAAACGGTCCCTCGTCCCGATCCGCGCCCGGCTACAGCTCGTCCAACTGCGTGAACGTCTCCGCCAGCGTCCCGGAGTTGTCGACCACGAGATCCGGGGAGTCGAGCGGCTCGTACTCCTCGCAGATCAGCTCGTACACCTCGATATCGGCGTCGCTCTCGTCGTCGGTGC
>PXSY01000145.1:1231-4424 GCA_003023125.1 Bacteroidetes bacterium QH_10_64_19 | reverse complement strand
GCCGTCTACCTACGGTCATCGTTAGCGAGATGGATTAAAAAACGCACGGACTAACCTCGGGGACGAAGGCGCAGAAAAGGCTGCCTGCCGACGGGCACGCCGGCGTAGCGGAAGTGGTTGCCGGAGAAGCGCGAAAGTTCTTGCCATCGTTCGTGCGGACTGGTATGCTGATTAGACGGCCCCTCTCTACATATATACGCTCGCGTCCAGCGGAGCACTCTACGAGCGGTCCCATCGCGCGGACGCGCAGCGTCAGATCCACTTCTTTCTTCACTACGCGACCGACACTGCCTTGAGCTTAACTGTCGTTGCAAACCGCGTCCCTATTCGACAAACCGACGATGGCTGGGAGACCTCGGTGGGCGGCCTCACGACTGCGCTCCTGCCGGTCCTCGAAGACCAGGGCGGCCTGTGGGTGGGCATGGGGGAGGATCCTGACCTCCCCGAACGTCAAGAATTTCCGGCCGACAATCCCGACTTTCTCGTGCGGCGCGTGCCGCTCAGCACCGAGGAGCTCGACGGGTACTACTACGGCATGGCCAACCAAATTCTCTGGCCGCTGTCGCACTACCTAATTCAGCATCTGAACCTGGAGGACGAGTTTCTCGAGACGTATCGCCACGTCAACGAACGCTTCGCCGAGGCCGTCCTTGCCGAGACGGAGAGGGGCGACGAGGACGTCATCTGGATCCAGGACTACCACCAGATGCTGTCGCCCAACCTCATTCGGCAGGAGCGACCGGACGCCACGATTGGACACTTCTGGCACATCCCGTGGCCCGCCATGGAGATCTTCCGCGTCCTGCCGTGGTCGCGTGAACTGCTTCGCGGCATGCTGGGCTGCGACCTGATCGGGTTCCACGTGCAGGAGTACGTCGACAACTTTATCGAGAGCGCCGACGTGCTGCTCGATGCGGAGGTGGAGGACAACCGCATTCACTATGATGGGCAGGTGACGCGGGTGGAACCGCATCCGATCGGGATCGACGTGGAGCGGTTCAAGACGATGTCTCAGGACGAGTCCATCGAGCAGGAGGCCCAGAAATTTCGGGAGGGGATGGGGACCGACAACATTGTCATCGGCATCGACCGCCTCGATTACACGAAGGGCATTCGGGCCCGGATGCTGGCCTTTGAGGCCTTCCTGGAGCAGAACCCCGAGTACCACGGCAACGTCAGCTTCTTTCAGATTGCCACGCCGAGCCGCACGGAGCTGGAGTCGTACCAGCAGATCCGGCGCGAGGTGGACGAGGTGGTGGGGCGCATCAACGGCCGGTTTGCCCAGGACAACTGGGTGCCGGTCAACTATCGGTACCGCACGTACACGCAGTACGAGCTGTGCGCCTTCTACCGGGCGGCCGACGCGGCGCTCATTACGCCCCTCCGCGACGGCATGAACGTGGTCACGCAGGAGTTCGTGACGGCCTCGCAGACGGGCGTACTCATTCTCTCAGAGCTGACCGGAGCGGCGTACTTGTTGCCCGAGGCCGTGCAGGTCAATCCGTACGACCACGGTGGGGTCGCCGACGCCATCCGTGCGGCCCTCGAAATGCCCGACGCTGAGTGCAAAGAACGGCTCGACGGACTCAAGGATACCATCGAAACGCTCGACGTGCACAACTGGGCCGAGAATTTTTTGGACTCAATTCAGGAGTGATGCTTGAAGCGTGACGAGTGAGGCGTGACGAGTGAAACGTGGGTCGTAGAAAAGTGACCTCACGCATCACGCGTCACGTTTTACACGCTCGCGCCGATCGTGGACGATCCGGACGCGGCCGTGCCCCACCCCGATGCGCCGGACCTGCTACGGCAGCTCGATGCGCGGTACCCGCTCTGGATTGTGACGGGGCGTGACCTGCAAGCCCTCTCCTCGTTTCTCGATCAGCCCCTCCACGCGATCGGGCTGCACGGGGCGCAGGAGGGCGTCGTGGGTGAGGAGACCCACAATCTCATGTCCGACGCCGCCGCCGAGGCCCTTCGCCGCCTCCGTCAATCTGTGCCGTCGATCGACGGGCTGCGGATGGAGGCGAAGGATCAGTCCTTTGCGGTGCACTACCGCGAGGTGGCCGACGAAGAGGTGGCGCGGACGCAGATCGACCGCTGGCTCGACGATCTGCCGGAGGCCCTCGATGCCATTTGGGGCAAGAAGGTGGTGGAGCTGCGGCCCGAGGGCCTTACGAAGGGCACCGCCGTCCGCCGCATCGCCAACGAGCATCCCGACCGCGTGCCAGTCTATCTGGGGGACGACGTGACGGACGAGGACGCGTTTGCGGCCCTGCAAGAGATGGACCGGGAGGCCGTCACCGTCAAGATTGGGGATGACGAGACGCAGGCGGATGCCCGGCTCGACGGCCCCGACGCCGTGATGGAGTACCTCCACCAGTACGTCTGATCGACGGAGGGGGGATCAGGGTCGACGTGTGAGAGCTTCCGCGCGTTTGCGGCCGACCGCAGACCGCCGTGCGACACGTTCCGCTGCGGTCCGCCGTCCGCCGACTGCCGTCGTACTCAGACGTACTCCTCGAACTGGTGGGCGTGGAGGTACTCCACGACCTGTTTGACCTTCTGGGCATTCTCACGATCGCACACGAGAACGGCGTCGCCGGTGTCGACCACCACCTTATCGTGGATGCCCACGAGGACGACGAGCCGGTCCTCGGTCTGGACGTAGCAGCGGCTCGAATCCTGCATGATGACCTCGCCCTCGATCACATTGCCGTGCTCGTCCTTCTCGCTGAGGTCGTAGACGGCTCGCCAGTCGCCCACGTCGTTCCAGTCGAATGTGCCGGGCACGACATACACCGTGTCGGCCTGCTCCATTACGCCGTAGTCGATGGAGATGTGCGGACTGTCCTGAAAGGCTTCTGTGAGCGTCTCCGTCCCCACGTCGCCGTCCGTCTCGCGAACGGGCGCAAACGCCGCGTGGGCCTCCGGCAGGTGACGCTCGATCTGGTCGAGAATCGTGTCGGCGCGCCAGATGAACATGCCGCTGTTCCACAGAAAGTCGCCGGCGTCAATAAAGCGCTCGGCCGTAGACTGGTCGGGCTTCTCGGCAAAGGTTTGCACCGGATAGGCCTGCAGGCCAGCGTTCGCTGCCTCGGCCCCGTCGTACTGAATGTACCCGTACCCGGTGGCCGGATAGGTGGGTTCGATACCGATGGTCACGAGGGCCTCGCGCTCCTGGGCGGTATCG
>PXSY01000145.1:0-1201 GCA_003023125.1 Bacteroidetes bacterium QH_10_64_19 | reverse complement strand
TGTTCTCCTTGGGCACGGCCGGGAGTTGTTTTTGCGTCTTCTCCACATACCGCTCATGGGTAACGATCAGGCAGCGCTTCGGCGGCACGAGGCCTTGCAGCCGCGCGATGGTGTTTTGGATGAGCGTCCCGTCGCCGAAGACATCGAGAAACTGCTTGGGATGCTCCTTGCGGCTGGCGGGCCAGAAGCGGGTGCCAATGCCGCCGGCCATGATGACGGCGTACTTCATAGGAATGTAAGGTTGGGTCCGAAATCAAATGATCGACCCCAATATAGCGATAGAACCGGGAAGATGTGAAGTACGAAATGGGGGAAACGAATGATCGGACACAGCGTCCGGTGCCTAGGGACGGAAGGGAGCGCCCCTGTTTGCGGACCCCGTTCGTCTCCTTTAAAATAGAGGCGTGAGAAGCGGTGTAGTTGCAGGAAAGGTGTCGAAACGAGAAATGATTCCGACGGCGTTGCGGAACTACGTTAGTAAGCTGGCGAGCGATACTGAGAAGGACCGAATCGTATGGAGGGATGGCGAGGACGGGCGAACGTACAAATACACGCTCCGGGATTTTGAGGCCCGAGAATGCATCTTCGTCCACGTGCCGAGGGCCGCTGGGACGAGTGTCAGTCGAGCCTTGTTTGGGCATAGCGCAGGAGGACACAAGACCGTTCGGGAGTACGAGCGCATCTTCGGAGACGCCTTCTGGACGTACTACACCTTCTCGTTCGTGCGAAACCCATATGTCCGGCTCGTCTCGGCGTACGAGTATCTGCGGCGAGGTGGGCATCCGGCCTTCCCTCGCAATCGAGAATTCGGGGAAGAAGTCCTCGGAGCGTACGACGGGTTCCCGTCGTTCGTCCTTCAGTGGCTTCGGCCGGACAAAGCAGAGTGGCCGCTGCCTCACTTCTATCCACAGACGCACTTTCTGAAACTAGAGGGCGAAGTGGCAGTCGATTTTGTGGGGCACGTCGAAACGATTGAGGCAGATTTTGCCACGGTGTGTGACCACCTTGGGGAGACTCCGGAGCTTCCCGAAGTGAACAGGACGCCTGGAGGGCGGGCGCCTCTGTCGTCCTACTACGACTCTGACGCCGTGCGTCGACGAGTTCAAGAGGTATATCGCTCGGACTTCGAGACACTGGGATACTCCAGGGACGTTGGCAAGGCGGGGGCTCCCCCGAGAGATCAGTCGGGAGAACGTACTCA
>PXSY01000144.1 GCA_003023125.1 Bacteroidetes bacterium QH_10_64_19 | reverse complement strand
CAGCCCGCGGGCGCCAACGTGAACTTCGTAGAGATGGGCGAGGACGGGTGCGTGTCGCTCCGCACTTACGAGAAAGGAGTGGAAGGAGAAACCTTGTCCTGCGGTACCGGCGTACTGGCCGCCGCAGTGGTTGCGGAGCGCCTCGCGGGGGACCGCCCGGGGCAGGCCCTTTCGGTCGAAACGAACGGCGGCCGACTGCAGGTCGGGGTCGCGGAGACCGACCGTGGGGCCGAGCGGTACCTTGAAGGCCCGGCCGAGCCGGTCTTTCGGGGCACCGTCCCGCGCCCGAACCTGGACCGGGCCTGAGGGATGCGGAGCACTATCGCATCTGCGTCCGATTGTCTTCGATGGTCGCGTCCTCCTTCAGGGCCGCAATCCAGTCCGAGGAGACCTCTTTCTGGCGCTGCTTCAGCAGCTGCTGACGAATCTGGCTGCGTCGCTGGTCGGTGAGGGGCGGCGGCGTGTTCTTCTGTGTCGTCTGGACCACGAACGCGGCGTTCGATCCTTCCACGACCCCAGAGGCTTCCCCTTCGTCGAGCCCAAAGACGGTCCCCACAAACTTGGGCTCCTGGCCGAGGCCGGGGGCAGTGTTTGTGGAAAAGTCGATTCCCGACTCTGTGCGCATCTGAGTATTAAGGACGTCCGGAAGTGCCTCAAAGTCATTCTGCGACAGGGCCCGCTGCATGCGGTTCGTCTGAACCGCTCGCTTCTTCTGAAGGGCCACCTGCGGGCGAATCTGCTCTTTCACCTCCTCGAAGGAGCGATACCCCTCGGGGGTGACACTGGTCACCCGGGCGACCACAAATTTGTCATCCAGTTCTAGCACGTCGCTGATGGCGCCCGTGGAGGCCGACTCCAGGAATCGTGAGAGCTCCGGACTCTGACCAATTCCCGGAATCGACGACTGATCGGTCTCCACCTGCACGTCCTGGACGGTGAGACCCAGCCGTTCGGCCTCGTCTCGGAAGTTGCCCTCTTCCTCTGCAAAGTAGGCCAGATCGCCGAGCGTAGCTTCCTTGTCCGACAGCGTGGACTGGCTAGGCCGCAGACTGTACGCAACGTCTGCGATCTGAACAGCCTCGGAGGCCACCGCCTCGACGCGAATCAAGTGGTAGCCAAACTCAGAACGGACCGGGCCCACCAGGCTGCCTGGCTCTGCCCCAAAGGCCGCGTCTTCAAAGGCATCGACCATGCTGCCCTCAGAAAACCAGCCGAGGTCGCCGCCCTCGGAGGCCGACTGGTCGTCGGAGTATTTCCGGGCCATCTCGGCAAACGACGCGTCGCCGGACGCAATGGTGTCCTGAAGGGCCTGCAGCCGCCCAAGCAGCTCCGAGTCGGCCTGGTCGGTCTTCAGAAGGATGTGTCGAGCATGGGCATAGTTGGTTTCGGCGGGACGAGTGTCCCGAATCTTCACGAGGTGGGCGCGCCCTCCGCCAAACGCCGGACCGACAATGCGTCCCGGAGTCGGGTCGGCGTAGACCGAGTCGGCGATTCGTTCGTTCATCTGATCGGGCGTGACGTACTCGCTCGAAAAGTCGCGGTCCGAGGCGTTGTTCACCAGGAAGAGCGAGTCGTTTTCCGTCCCCGCGAAGTCTTCGCGGAGGTCGTTGAGGTCGCCCGCAATGGCCGATGAGTCCTCGGACGTGGCCTCCTTCGAGGTAGACGTGTACTCGATTGTGACCGTTTTCTCGCGCTTGAAGTCTTCCTTGTTGTCCTCGTAGTAGCTACGCAGGTCCGACTCGGTGACCGAGACGGAGTCGTCCGGGACGCGGGCGTACCGGAGCGACACGTAGCGGGCCGACGCCGTAGTGTTCTGGCGCCGGTAGTGGTTTTCAACGTCCTGCTCGGAGACCTGAATCGTGGCCTGGACGAGCGAGGTCATCTTCTGCTGCCGGCGCTGCCGGCGGAGAAAGTCCTCCAACTGGAGCCACTGGGACTTGGCCTGCGGATTCTGCGCCATGTTCTGCAGCAGGTCGTAGTTAATTTGGCCGGTGGAGTCGGCAAACTGCCGGCGGATGACCGGATGCGGATTCTCGCCAAAGACCATCTCTTCCACCTCCGCGTCGGTCACCGAGATCCCCAGGCGGTCCATCTCCTGTTCGAGGAGCTCCTGGTTGATGACCTGGTTGTACGCCTGCTCGCGCACCTGGGACTCCATCTGAGGATTCATATCACCCCCCAACTGTTGCTGGAATCGCTTACGCTGGCGTTTGACCATCTGCTGATATTCGTCGTGCTGAATGGCACTTCCATTCACTGTGGCAACGTTTCGGTTCGGCTGGTCCATCGCCGAAAAGACGTCGGAGTCCTGGAGCGTCCAGATGACGCCGAACGAAATGACGAGGATCCAGAGAATCACTCCGGTGTTCTGCCGGAGCGTGTTCATCGCGCCCATGGGGACGAAAGGGGTTTCGTGAAAAAGCCAGCGGAGGACACGCGCTTGTCCATCGCACTAAAAATGTCTCGTACTTTACCTTCTGCCTCGCAGAATTGTTCGCGCTTAATGCAGGTTTACGAACGGATGCGGCCGGGGGCAGGGAAGCGGATCTCACTGGGGCACACGCCCGGGCAGGAACCGTTCCGTAACAGCACGGCCGAAAAGCCGATGCTCAATTCTGCATCATCCGCACCGCTCCATGCGCATTGCCCGACGCTCTTCACTGATTACAATGGGGCTTCTTGCCCTCATCATCGGGGGCGGCGTGAGCGTGATCGGGCACGAAGTGACCTCGGTGGGGCCGGTGCTCGGGCTCGTGCCCGTCGTCTTGATTCTCCTCATTGGGTTGCGGCGGCCGTGGCGACGGTGGCGCCTGGCCCGACGGGGATTGGCGGCAGAGCACCAACGATGGCTCCGGACGCATGTGCCGCTGTATTCCAAGCTGGACGCCCCTGATCGTGAGCGGTTCGAGCGCGACGTGCAGTTTGTCCTCGGGGAATATTCGTTCGAGGGGGTCCAGGACGTTGAGGTGACGGACACGCTTCGTCTGAGCGTCGCGGCCGGCATCGCTGTGCTGCTGCACGGGCGGCCTTCGTGGGAGCTTCCCGGCAGCCGGTCGATCCTGTTTTATCCGGAGCGCTTCGACGAGACGTACCACGGGACCATGACGGCCAGCTACGACGGCATGGCCCACCAGCAGGGGCCCATCATCCTGACCGTCTCGGCCGTGGAACACAGCTGGCGGGACCCGGGCGACGGAAACAACGTGGTGCTCCATGAGCTGGCCCACCTGTTCGACTTCGACAACGAGGGGGCCGATGGGGTGCCGTCGCTGGTCAATCCGGTCTCGGCGCCGGACTGGCAGTCGCTCGTGCGGGACGAGATGCGCCGCGTCGAGCAGGGGCGCTCAATGCTTCGGCCCTACGCGGCGGAGGCCCCGTCCGAGTTCTTTGCCGTGGCGGTGGAGCATTTCTTCGAAGAGCCGGAGCCCATGGCCCGGCATCACGAGGAGCTCTTCCGCGCTCTGGTGTCCTTTTTCCGCGTCGATCCACGCACCGGAACGCCCCTCGATGCATCGACGGATGCCCTCGGCGAAGCGCTGGAACGCGAGTCCTCCGCGTCTACGTAACCGGCCCGGCGGCGTACAGCTGGACGCTGTGATGCGCGTCTGTGGAGAGGGCCGTGTCGATCTGTTCGAAGGCGCGGTCCACCTCGGCCCGGGTGTTCCAGACGAAGGGCGCCATCCGGATCAGCTCGTTGCGGCGGCTGTCGGTGTAGACATCGTGGTCCTTAAGGTAGGCAACAAGGCGTTCGGCGTTCGATCCCTCCAGGAGCACCATGGCGCTGCCCTCGTCCTGAGACCGGGGCGACCGGAGCGGCAGGTCCAGAGCGTCGGCGTGCTCGATGGCGCGGTCGGTCAGGCGGAGCGAGTGGGCCCGCACGGCATCGAGCCCGAGGTCGAGCAGTAGACGGACGCCCTCTACGGCGTGGTACATGGGGGCCACGGCCGTCGTCCCGCCCAGGAATCGACGGCGCACGTCGGGATGAGGCTTGGGATCCGGGCGAAAGGCAAACGGGGCCGCGTCCCCAAACCAGCCGGTGAGTCGTGGGGTCAGCTCCAGTCCCTCCCGGAGATAGAGGAACGTGTTGCCCGACGAACCGGAGGCTTCTTTGAGGAGACCGCCGACATAGAGGTCGCATTCAAGCTCCGTCACGTCGACGGGGCCGGTGGCCGCGGCGTGGTAGCCGTCGAGCACAAACAGACCGCCGTGAGCATGGACTCGGTCGGCGACCTCTCGGAGGAAGGAGGCGGGCAGGCGGGCGCCGGTCGTGAATCCGACGTGACTGAGGGCAACGAGGGCTGTGTCGGGGCCGATGGCGTCGAGGACGGCCGTCCGGTCCACCCGCTGAGCGTCCGTGGACGCCACGACCTGCGGGGCCAGGTCCTGGAGGGAGCTCCACTGCTTCACGCTGTGGAGGACGGAGGGAAACGCCGTTTCGGGAACCACCACGTCGGTGCCCCGAGCCGCAACCTCGGGGCTCGACAGGAGGCACTGAATCGTCCAGTGCACGCTCGGCTGCAAGATGCAAGTGTCGTGGGGGGCCCCCAGGAGCGGGGCGATAAAGTGGTCGCCGAGGTACGTGGGAAGGGTCCACCATCCCACCGTGTCGTCGCTCTCGGGCCGCCAGTGGTTCGGGACCTCGTTCCAGGCGTCTACCCCAAACCTGCGCCAATCCTCGGTGAAGTGCTCCATCATCGTAGGGACGCGTTCGGGCTGGAGGCCGTGGGTGAAGGCCCGAAGCTCGACCGCGTCGGGGGAATCCGGCCACCGGTACGACGACGGAATAGGAGGGGCGGACATGTATTTTGGACGCGAATCTTGGGACGACCTTCCGAACAGGGGACGGGACGAAAACACAAAAAGCTCCGTTCGCACAGCGGCGAAGGAGCTTTTTGCCGGGCAAAATGGAGTACGACGTTAGGCCTCTTCCGGCACGACGTGTACGTACTTTCGGTCGCCGCCGCTGCGGGAGAACTTCACGACCCCGTGGTCTTTGGCGAAGAGCGTGTCGTCGCTCCCACGCCCCACGTTGTGGCCGGGGTGGAACTTGGTCCCGCGCTGGCGGACGATGATGCTTCCAGAGTGGACGTGCTCGCCACCATACGCCTTGACGCCGAGATAGCTGGGATTGGAGTCACGCGTGTTCTCGGTCGACCCCATGGCTTTCTTGTGTGCCATAACAACCTCATAGGATTTGATTCACAAATTAGTGCGGTAGGACGCGCCGATCTACGCCTCGGCGGCTTCTCGTTCGTTCGGTTCGTCGGTCTCTTCCGTCGCGTCGGACTCTCCGGACTCCTCCGCCTCGTCGGCGGCGGGCTCCGTCTCGGAATCCTCGTCCGTCTCGACATCGGCATCTGCCTCAACGTCTTCATCCCCGGCCTCGGAGGACGACGCGCCGTTCACGTTCAGGGATTCGATCTGAATCTGAGTGTACTGCTGGCGGTGTCCGCGCTTTACACGGTAGCGCTTGCGCCGTTTCTTCTTAAACACGATCACCTTGTCGCCCTTTACGTGCTCCGTCACGCGGGCCGAGATCGAGGCGTCCTCGACCGTCGGCGTGCCGACCGTGACGTCGCCGTCGCCATCGGACACGAGAAGGACCCGATCCAGGGTCAATTCCTGGTCGGCCTCCGCGTCCGAGTGGTAGGGGACGTACAGGGTATCGTCCTCGCGGACCTTGAATTGCTTGTCTTTGACGTCAACAATTGCGTACATAAGGCGTCTCTGCTTTGGAGCGCCGGATTGGATACCGACGCGAGAGTAACCGTGAATCCCGTTTCGAAACTAAGCCACGCGCCGTCCGCTCATCCGTTCCCCGTCATCACTTACACCCCGTTCCGTTTCGCATGAAGATCACCCTTCCCACTCCGTCCAAGCCCGTCCCCGTCGGCAAGCTCCTGTGCATTGGTCGCAATTATGCGGATCACGCCGAAGAAATGAACCGGGACGTGCCGGGCGAGCCGATGGTCTTTCTAAAGCCGCCGTCCGCCCTCATTCGCACCGGAGATTCCGTTCGGCTGCCGCCCCAGTCCCGGGATGTCCGCCACGAGGTGGAGCTGGTGGCCGTTGTCGGACAAGAAGGAAAGAACATTGCGCAAGAGAATGCTCTCGATCACGTAGCCGCTTTTGCTGTGGGCCTCGACATGACGGCCCGCGACCTGCAGGCGGAGGCAAAGGAGCGGCGTCATCCCTGGTCGATCGCCAAGGGCTTCGACACGTTCGCCCCGCTGGGTCCCCTTACGCCGGCGTCGGAAATTGAGAATCCCCAGGATCTCACGCTCCGCCTCTCGGTGAATGGAGAGACGCGCCAGGAGGCGAGCACCCAGCGCCTCCTCTTTCCGGTGCGGGCGCTGGTGGCCTACTGCTCACAGATCTTCACGCTCGCGCCGGGCGACCTGCTCTACACCGGGACCCCCTCGGGCGTGGGACCGGTGGACGATGGGGATGTCCTCGAAGCCACGGCGACAGGATGCGATCCTCTTCGGGTGAGCGTGACCCGGTAGCAGGGGGCGCTGAACGGTTGTTCGAGTGTTCAGCAACAGACCGACTCTATGTGATGGACCGCTGCACGGATCTCAACACCGTCCACGATCGGGGATGGCAGCGGATTGAACGCGCCGCCGAAAATGCTCACGCTCCCGTCCGTATCCTCTTGGTGGACACGGAGAGTCCGCCTAGCCGAAGTGTTCGCGAATGGTCCCGGCGGCCTCGCCAACCTCCG
>PXSY01000143.1:1238-3190 GCA_003023125.1 Bacteroidetes bacterium QH_10_64_19 | reverse complement strand
TAGCCGCCGTTGGCCTCATGGAGCGCCCCCGGGCGAATCAGGTTGAAGTCGGTCACCAGCGCGCCCATCTGGGCAATCTGCTCCACCTGGCCCACGAGGTTCTGGTAGTTCGGATTGTCCTCGTAGACGACCGGGGCGCCCTCCGTGTCCTCGTGGTCGACGATGAGGTTGACGCGGTAGCGGCGCCAAAAGGCCCCATCTGGCGCGGGCGCCTGCTGCCCGCCGCCCTGCTGGCCCTGCTGCTGCATCATCTGGGGTGGGCCCTGCTGCTGCGGATTTTGGCCCTGCTGGGCCGCCTGGACGAAGAAATCGACGTTCTCGATGAGGTCGTTCCGCACGCTGTCGAGAAAACCCAGAACATCGTCCAGGTCGGCATACTTCTCGCGCAGGTCGTCGATGAGATCGTCGACGACGAGCGTCGCCATTTCCTCGTTCAGCTCTTCGATGCGCTGACGCGCCTCACGCTGATGCTCGGGCACCTTCTGAAGGATGTCCTGAAGTTCTTCCTGGTACCCCTCGATCTTTTCCTCCACCGCGTCGCGCTCCTCCTCGGGCATCGACTCCACCTCCTCCGGGGGCACCGCCTCGCCGTCCCGGATGGGAGTGAAGACAAAGCCCTGTGGCGTGCGGATCAGAGCAATGTTCTCCTCGCGGGCCCGCGCCTGCAGGTCTTCGAGCGCCGCCTCCTGTCCCTCCCGCACCTCCTCCTGGATCATCTCGCGGCGCGACTGATACTCTTCGCTCTCGAACGTGCCGGGGAGGGCCGTCTGGAGGTCCTCGATGAGGGCGTCCACGTCCTCTTTCAAGTCACAGCCCCGACCCGCCGGGAGGTGAAGGGCGCGCGGCTCACGCTCGTCCTCGAAGTCGTTGACGTAGCACAGGTCCGGGGGCGTGTCCTCCCCGGCGGCCTCCTCCTCCAGGAGGTGCTGCACCAGTTCGCGGCGACCGGTGCCCGTGGGCCCGAGGGCAAACACGTTGTATCCCGCGGCGTCGATGCTCATGCCAAAGTTGAGTGCCTCGACGGCCCGGTCCTGGCCGACCACTTCCGTCTCGGCCGAGAGATCGTCGGTGGTTTCAAAGTCAAAGTCGGACGGGTCGAAGCGTTGGCGCAGGGCGTCCGAGGGGAGAGCGTCGATCATACAAGCGGGTGGGAGCGTCGATTTGCGAGAGATAGGCGGGCGACAGCCCGGGTGCGCTAAGGAAAAGCAGTCGTTCGGCGGACTGCACTAATAGGCAGTTTGCCGCTTGGAGTTCGCCACCGCGGCCGCCCTCACACAAATTTGGGAATACATCTGCATCGGGCGCGCAGCCGAGCCTACGGTGCCGTGGTCGTCGGGATAGCGTCGGGGGCAAGGAGGGGACGCACGGCTTCCAGCCGTCCGTCGTTCGGGGCGGGCTCCAGGTCGAGCAGGGCGGCCATGGCCTCGTACAGGTGGACAAGCGACAGCCGGTCGACCGTCGTGTCGTTCTTGAATCCGGGCCCGTGGGCGACGAGCAAGGTGTGCATGTTCTCGTAGCGCGGATCGTAGCCGTGGGCGCCCCCGCCGTCCCAGTCCGGATGGTTCTCCATCCAAGCCTGGGTGCGGATGGCCCACCTGTCGTCGGCGAGCGCCAGGACGGCGGGGATGCGACGGTGGCCTTCGAAGTGGAGCGTGTCCGGCACCTCGCCCCGATGGTAGGCCGACAGGTGGGGCGCTGCGTCCAGCGTCGATACGAGCGCCTTGGCCGACGTGCCGTCCTGCGGCTCCATCATGGCGACGGGGTTCGTGTCGATGAGCCGCACGTCGTCGAGATCGATGTAGTCGTCGAGGACGACTGTGCGCTCGCGGGCCGTGGGCGTCATGCCGTGGTCGGACGTCACGACGAGGTTGACGGCGTCCATCATCCCGCGCTCCTCCAGGCCGTCGAGGAGCCGCTGCAGGAGGCCGTCCACTTCCTGCAGGGCCACCGCG
>PXSY01000143.1:0-1163 GCA_003023125.1 Bacteroidetes bacterium QH_10_64_19 | reverse complement strand
GCCCCACCAGTCTGAGTTTTCGACCGCCGCCCGGTCGCCGAGGCTGAATGTTGCGTCCATCCGCGGGTCGTACATGTTGTTGGCGATGATCCCGTGATTGGACGGGTACAGGCCCGTGGCGATGGAGTAGTGGTTGGGAAACGTCTTGCTCGGGAAGACGGGGACGAGGCGCTCGACGTGCGCACCGTCTTCGGCCAGCCGAGAGAGCGTGGGCGCCCCGTGCCGATCGAGGTAGTCCCACCGGAGGCCGTCAATTGAGATCAACAGGAGCGGCGCGTCGGGGTCGGGGGAGGAGGAATCAGGTACGTCGGAGGACGAGCATCCAACGCCGAACACGAGCAGAAGAACGACGACGGGGGCGAAGCGGCGGACGGACATCATAGGAGAGAGACGCGGTCAAAAGGAGCCGAGACAAACGTTTGCGGGTGGGGCTGGCCTCAGAGATCAGGGGCGGTCCGACAGTATTCCTCCGTCGGGTGGACGGCGTGAACGACGGCGCGTCCGGTCGAGTCGGGCGCGGCGGTGTCACCCCGGGCGGGGCGCAGGACGAATTCGCTGGGGCCGATCTCGTCGGTCGTGGGGTTCCAGTCGTAGGTATACCCGAGGCCGGTGAAGGGATAGCCGTCTGGGCCGTAGGAGGTTCGCTTAAGATCCCGAAACCACGCCCGGTGGCCGTCGCTTACCTGGACGTGTCGGCGTGGGGCGGGAGAATCCAGTTCGCACTCCCGGTCCGTCACCTCGGGATCGGGGCACGGGCGCACGAGATCCTGCGGGCGTACCCAGAGCTCAATGAACCGGTCGTACCTCGCGTCGGGCGGGAGGCCGAGGCGCTGGGCCAAGCGGAGGCGGAGCCGATCACCAGTCCGGTCGAGGCCTCGGCAGAACTGCCGGATCGTGGGGACGGCGGTCACCCACACGTCCTGGCTGACCGCCACCGTATCGCCCGCCGCCGCATCGGGGAGCGTCTCGCTGCCGCCCCAGGTGACCATCAGCACGTGCCGGGTCGAGTCTTCCACCGTTCGCCACACGAGCGAGTCGTTGTACGGCACGAGGGGCGTGAGCGTGGTCGTGATCTCCGACGGCTCGGCCGTCTGCGCGTCCGCAATGGCCGCCTGGTAGCGCGCCTCCGGATTGGGCTCCGTCACGGACTGCGCGCTTCCGCA
>PXSY01000142.1 GCA_003023125.1 Bacteroidetes bacterium QH_10_64_19 | reverse complement strand
CTCCTCCGTCTCGCATGGTCGTATCCTGAAGGGCCCCGACCGGGCTCATTCTTCTTTGCGGGACCGTCGGTCGGAGGGGGCAACGTCTTTGATGGAGCGACGTCCAGGCCCGACACCATCGACGAGTCATGGATGGACGCACGAGTTGCGCTTGTGGAGGGCAATCCGGTGTAGGCCGTTCAGCGTCCCGAACGCGCCTTCAAGAAAGACTCGACCGATGATGTTGTACGGGGCCGACGCCTGACGACGCTCTGGACATCGGGCGCGGGCCTGAGGTCGTTGCGCTCCGGGTAGCGGTGGGGCGGATCAGTTGGAGGAGACGACGTGCTTCTGAATGGTAGCCTCCAGCTCATCGCGCTTGAACGGCTTGGAAAGGATGCCGTCGACCTCCTCGATGGCCTTTTCGGTTTCGGTGTATCCGGTCAGCAGAATCACGGGCAGGTCGGGCGCCTTTTCTTTGAGTTCCCGCGACAGTTCGGCCCCCGTCATTTCGGGCATGCCGAAGTCGGTAAACACGATGTCGTACTCGTTTTCACTAAACATCGTGCATCGTCGACCACGAGGACAGTGACGCTAGCGGGATCGGACGGTTCGGACGGGGGCTCTTCAACGGGGGCCGGCTCGCCATCAGCAGGGGGGAAGCGAAGCGTAAATCGGGTGCCCTCATCCAGCTCGGAGGTCACGTCGATGGTGCCCTCGTGCTCCTGCACGATGCCGTAGCTGGCGGCCAGGCCCATGCCCGTGCCATCGTCGCCCTTGGTGGTAAAGAGCGGCTCGAAGATGTGTTGCTGCCCCTCGTCGCTCATCCCGATCCCGGTGTCGCTGACGTTGATGCACACCTGTCCGTCGTCGTCCGTGAAGGTTTCAAACCGCAAGGTTCCCCCCTCGGGCATGGCCTGAACGGCGTTCAAGGTGAGGTTGACGAAGACCTCGCGGAGTTCGGACGCGGACCCCCGGATATCCGGCACGTCCTCGAACGAGGACTTGACGGTAATCTCGATGCCCTGGCGCCGGGGTTCGTTGTACCAGTAGGGCTCAGTGAGGGTGATGCAGTCCTCGATTAGCTCCGTCGGGTCGAGCGGTTCGAAGTGTTGCTTGGTGTCGTGGCGGATGTAGCGCTGGAGCTTTTCGATGAGTGCCGCGCCGTCCTCCGCAGTCGTCTCGATCGTCTCGATCGACGGACGAATGGAGTCGGTCAGCGACGCCCGTTCGACCTGGTTCTTGAGCAGTTCGATGTGGCCGATAAGCCCGCTCAAGAGGTTGTTGAGGTCGTGGGCCACGCCCATCGTCATCCGACCGAGCGTCTCCATCCGATGGCGTTGGGTCTGGCTGATCATCCAAGATGGCGGCTCGGCCAGTACCTCTCCGGTGGCTGTGACAGCCTGTGCGCTCTCCCGGTCGTCTCCGTCCGACTCGTCATAGACAGGGACAAAGTTGAAGAGAATCGGCAGCGGCTCCTCGCGGTGGGGAGTCTCGACTAAGACGAGCCGATTTGTAACGAGCGATCCTTTGCAGGCTTCCATCACAGCCGACTCTGCCAGGTCCTGATCGTCCTCGGAGAGACGGCCCCAGGGGCGATCAGCGGTTCCAAGAAGGGATTTCCAGGGTTCGTTGCAGAAGACGGCGTCCCCCGACAGCGAGAAGGTACGGGCTGTCGGTAGAGGAGGAGTCTATGGACTCGGTGGATTCCTCGCTGATTCGGTCCACGGACTGGAGGTTTTCCTGTAGGGCATTGATAAGGCGCTTGGCGTGCTGAGGCGTCACGATGATCCGACTCTTCAACTGGGCTGCCTCCACACCGGGGACCATCCGAATGAAGTCCAGAATGAATTCCTCAGAGGAACTCCGGATCATGACGGAATTGGCGTACGTCCCCTCCGCGTCCCCCGTGTCGAGTTCCAGGCTGATGTCGTCCTCGGAGTCCGTGAGGTCGTCAAAATCGGGCATGCGAATCTGTGCCTTGCGGACCGAGTGTCCCGAAGAGTCGGGATGGTTGTTCTCCGGGGGCGCGCTATCGATGTTCTTCGACGAATAAGAGTTGGCGTTGACGTCAGACATTGGGACAGAAACCTAGCGAGTTGAGGGAGGATCGAGGATGATCCACCGCAAAGAGGCCGGTTATGAGGGATTGTTGTTGCTGTTGCCTTGCCCAACCTCGGCGAGGGCGCTAATCAGGTCGGTCTTCGTGAGCACCGAGTATTCCTGGTTGCTATCGGGGCCGTAGTCGACGAGAACGGCGCCCGCATCTCGTTCAAGGTATGCGGACAGATGGTCGAGGTGCAGAGACGCAGGCACGACCGGGAAGGGCGTCCCCATGATCTTCCGAACCGGTGCGTCCCGCGAGTCGGGATGGTCGATCAGGTGGTTTAGAAGTCGGGTTTCGGTTATGCTGCCGACAACTTCGCGGTTGTCGTCAATGACCGGCATTTGGGAAATGCCCTCCTCGGTCATGCGTTCAATCACGTTGCCGAGTTCGTCGTCCGGGGCCGCGGAGATTACGTCGGTCTGCTTTTGCCGGAGGGTTACCACCTCATCGGCCGTCACGTCCGGGTTCTTTTCCAGGAACCCGTGATTCTGCATCCATTCGTCGTTGTAGGTTTTCGAAAGGTATCGGAATCCGGAGTCCGGAAACAGAACGACCACGACATCCTCCGGCGAGAGGGCATCACGATGATCATTCATCCATTGCAGCGCACCGGCAAGGGCCATGCCACACGATTGGCCAATGAACAGACCCTCCTCGCGGGCGATGCGGCGGGTCATCTGCATGGCGGACTCGTCGTCCACCTGGACGAAGTCGTCGATGATGTCGAAATCCATATTTTCGGGGATAATGTCCTCGCCCACCCCCTCTGTGAAGTAGGGATAGATCTCGTCCTCGTCGAACACCCCCTCGTGGAAGTACTTGTAGAACACCGACCCACAGGGGTCCACCCCAACGATCTCGATCTCCTCATTTTGCTCTTTGAGGTAGCGGGAGGTGCCGCTGATGGTCCCGCCCGTGCCGGCCCCGGCCACAAAATGGGTAATGCGTCCCTCGGTCTGCTCCCACAGTTCCGGCCCCGTCGTCTCGTAGTGAATCTGGGCGTTGGACGGATTGTCGTACTGATTCAAATATACCGAATTGGGAATCTCTTCGGACAAGCGCCGGGCCACGGAGTAATAACTACGGGGATCGTCGGGCTCCACGTTGGTAGGGCATACGAGCACTTCCGCCCCGAGCCCGCGCAAGACGTCGATCTTTTCCTGGCTCTGCTTGTCCGTCGTGGTGAAGATGCACCGATACCCCTTCGCGATGGCGGCGATGGCGAGGCCCGCGCCAGTATTCCCGCTGGTGCCTTCAATGATGGTCCCGCCGGGCTCGATTAGATCCTTCTCTTCTGCGTCCTCGATCATACTGAGCCCGATCCGATCCTTCACCGACCCGCCCGGATTGAAAAATTCTACTTTGCCGAGGACGGTGCACGGAAGATCGCTGGCAATCTGGTTGAGCTGAACCAGCGGGGGGTTACCAAAATATTCGCGGGGGGAGCGCGCGGCGCGGGAGTCAGGAAGGCCCCTGTCTCCCGTCGGAGGTAGACGCATAAACAGAAGACGCGACGAAGAGTTGTCCCACCCTCGACCGTGCACTTTTTCATGTAAAAATGGTGTGACCAAAAACGGTTTCGGAGTCCAGCAAATTCGGGCCGACCTGCGAGTGGAGGAGCGCCTCTGGACCGGGGGTCCCGTGACGAAGTGGAGAGCGGAGGACATGGGACTACTTCCGGACCCACCAGAGCACGAACAGGGCGACGAGGGCAAACGTGATGTGGGGGAGCCAGGCGGTAAGGAGAGGCGGAAGGGCGCCGGAGTACCCAAAGGGTTCGGCAAGCTTCTGAACGGACAGGTATATGAAGGCGATCGAGAGCCCGATGGCAAATCGGACGGCCTGCCCGCCGCGGCGCCGGATGGCGGCAATTGGGGCTCCGATAAGGATTAAGATGAGATTGGCGAAGGGGTACGCAAACTTGTTGTAGTAGGCCACCAGCGGGCGGTTGAGCTCTCCCACCCCGGAGCGACGAAGGGCGTCCAGATAATCGCCCGCCACGGGGATGGTCATGGCGGCCACGTCGTTTTTCGACCGGGCGAGGTCGCGAGGGTATACCTGGAGGGTCGTGTCGAGGGAGGCGACGGTTTCCTTGTACTGCCTGGAGTCCGCCACGAAGGTGCGCCGGGTCACAGATTCCATCTGCCACGTCTTGAGCGAATCGTTCCACTCCATCCGTTCGGCGTCGATGCGGCTGGCCAGCCGGGAATCTCCGTCGAGCTTCTGGAGCGAGACGTTGTGCGCTCGTTTCCGGTCCGCGTCGTAGTAGCCCACGGAGAGGATGCTGCTCAGTCCGTTTCGACGGTGGATCTCGCTGGTTTGGACGGTGCCCTGCCCCTGGTCCAGATACTCATTCTCGTAGCGCACCACCACCTCGTTGGTCTTGGGGACGACCCAGCCGTTGAAGCCAAACATGAAGACTGTGACGAGGAGGCCTACGCTCACGTAGGGGCGCAGGAGCTGATACAGTGAGATCCCAGAGGTCTGCAGGGCGATGAGTTGCAGTTCCTGCGCGAGGGTACCGGTCAAGACCTCTCGGATGGTCGCTCCCTGGTCGAGAAAATCGTCGCTGTACTCGACCCAGTGCAGCACAATGAAAAACACGATGAGAGCGCCGACAAAGAGAAGAAATCCCTTCAGAAGCCGCTTTACAATGTGCCACTCGAAGGTTGTCATGCCGGCGGAGACGACCTCGTGGTGCGTGGGAGGGGCTGGGATGGGGGCCAATCGAACACCCCGCAAAAATGGGGCGCACATGCTAGACCTTCCGGTCCCCGACCATTTACTTGCTGGCAAAATCGACGTTCATTCAATCTGCCCCTGCTCCATGAAGCTCCACGAATATCAAGCAAAAGACCTGTTCCGAGAGTACGGCGTTCCGGTTCCTCAAGGCATCGTGGCCGAGACGGTCGACGATGCGGTCGACGCTGCGCGCCAGCTGAAGGCGGAGGAAGACGCCACGCTTTTCGTTGTGAAGGCGCAAATTCACGCCGGGGGCCGCGGCAAGGGGGGAGGCGTGAAATTGGCCCACAGCATTGACGAGGTCCGCGAGCACGCCGACGACATTCTGGGCATGAACCTGGTGACCCACCAGACCGGGGCGGAGGGGCAAAAGGTGCGGAAAATCCTCGTGACCAAGGGGGTCGACATCGCACAGGAGTACTACCTGGGCGTGACCCTTGATCGAGAGAAAAGCATGAACGCAATCATGGTGTCGACCGAGGGCGGGGTCGACATCGAAACCGTGGCCGAGGAGTCGCCCGAGAAGATCGAGAAGGTCTGGGTGGATCCGTCGATCGGGCTGCGACCGGAGGAGACCGACAGCACGCTCGCCGAGATCAATCCGCTCGTGGAAACGCCGTCTGGGGACTTGGCGGCCGTCGACGCGAAGGTGAACCTCGACGACAACGCCCTCTTCCGGCACCCGGACCTAGAGGAGAAGCGCGACCTGCACGAGGAGGATCCCGTGGAGGTGGAGGCCGGGGAGCACGGCCTCAGCTACATCAAGCTCGACGGAAACGTGGGGTGCATGGTGAACGGCGCAGGGCTCGCCATGGCCACCATGGACATCATCAAGCTGGCCGGCGGTGATCCGGCCAACTTTCTCGATGTCGGGGGCGCGGCGAGTGCGGAGACGGTGGAGGCCGGATTCCGCATCATCCTGAAGGATCCGAACGTCGAAACCATTCTCGTCAACATCTTCGGAGGCATCGTCCGCTGCGACCGTGTGGCCCGCGGGGTGATTGAGGCGGCCAACAACATCGACATCGACGTGCCGCTCATCGTGCGCTTGCAGGGCACGAACGCGGAGGAAGGAAAGCAACTGCTCGACGAGAGCGACATTTCGCTTCGATCAGCCGTCCTGTTGAAGGACGCGGCCGACGAAGTGACGGAGGCACTGGGCGAGCGGGTGTAATGCCGTTTTGACGTCATCGTGTCGGCTCGAAAATGAACCGACATCGGAAGACGAGGAGCGGCCAGTTTTCCGTAAACCCGTAACGTTCAGCGTTTTCACGTTGCAACGTTTGGCGTCCCGAACTCATTCCAAAAGGGAGGGCTTGCTGATCCTGCCCCACTCAGGGCCCCAGACCGCCGATGAACGCTGAGAACCCGCGGTTCCGGTAAACGGCTAAAACGAGGGTCCTCCTCTGCCCCTGCCACCCCCACCGCCCCCGATGCCGCCCGCGGCACTCCCGACCGTGCTCTGGAGGCGATTCCCGAACCCGCCGAGAGGCCCATCCTGCCCGGCATTTGGAATCTGGAGCCGGAGGAGCTGAGAAAGCTGTCCGCTCTTGACCTGGAGGTTGAAGCTATACGACTGGCGCGATCCGAACGGGACCCAGCTGAACGACATGACCCAGCATCGGCAGCTCCCAATGTCGCGGTTGATGTTGATGCTCGTGGTGGCTACCTCGTCTTGAATAAAGTCGTAGCCCGTTCGGCCTTCGAGGTACCAGCGGGGCGTGACGTTCAGACTGAAGCGCGTGTTGAGCGTTGCGTTCTGGTTTTGAATGCTCTTCTGGGGCTTGCGGAAGCTGTAGCTGAAGTCGAAGCTCAAGGACCAAGGGATGGACGCGTCGAGGTACCCCGTGGTCTCTGAGGGGGACGGGGCGGATTCCTGTGACGGGCCGGCGGACGGGGAGGATCTGCCGCCCCCGACGCGGGAGCGGCCGCCGCGGGAGCGCTGTCCCCCCCGACTGCTCGATCCCCGCTGGGCGCCCCCGTCGAACGAATTGCTCACGTTGAGCCGAAAGCGGGTGAGCCGGACGGGCGTCAGCGGATTCTCAGCGGCCATGTACCGGTCCGCCAAGCGGAAGCGATTGCCATTGCTCTCCCCGGTGGGCTCGAGCGCGTAGGGCGAGAAGGTCATGTTCGAGCGAATGCTGAAGTCCCGGATGGTGGTACGGGCCCGAAGCCCAATGTCGCTCAGTTTCAGCGAATCGGCCGTAAAGTTGTAGGAGGTGTCGAGGTCAAAGTCCAGCAGCTTAATCTTTTCGGTCTCGGTTTCTCCGGTCGTGTCGACGGTCGCATATTTCGTTTCGAGTTCGTTGCTGAGGCTAAAGCTCAGGCGGCGCTGCTCGTTGCTTCCGCGCACTCGGCTCCCGCCGCGAATGTCGTAGCGGATGGGGTTTCCCGTGCGATCGTCGATCACCGGGTCGCCGTTCTCGAAGCGAAGCGGGCGCGTTTGTCCCCAGAACGGCGCGTTGAAGTTCGGGGAGAAGTTGAAGGAGAGGGACGGCGACATTCGGTGCCGGAGGCCCTGCAGCGGCCCCACACGGAGAGGGAAGAGCCCGAACAGCTCCGTGTTCGCCGAAATCCCCGTGGAAAACTCCCGCCGCGCGTAGAAGCCCTGAACGGTGCGCTCCACGTCCGCCTCCTCAATCTCCTCAATCGACCCGTCGGGGGCGAACGTCGTGTCGCGCTCCACAAATCGGCGAGTAGTGCTGAGGTACCAGTCCGAGCTGTAGCGGATGTTCGGGCTGAGGCTGAGGTTGTAACGGTTCACCCGAAAGGAGGCCCTGAGTGGAATCCGGTGTGAGGCCTCGAAGTCGAAGCGGGCATCCTCCCCCGTGGCGAGTTCGTACTTGCGCCGGTCCACGAGCGCTTCGTACCAGGCAATGTCCCCGGCGCCGGCCTGCTCCAGAGAGTCGGCCAGCGTGGAGTCGCCCCGGGATCGAATCTGCTGCGGGTCGCGAGGGCGAAAGGAATAGTTGTTGTTCAGTGAGAAGTCGTAGGAGGTCGTGATCTTCTCGTACCATCGGTCGTCCCCGACCGCCTGCTCGACCTCGAACGGC
>PXSY01000141.1 GCA_003023125.1 Bacteroidetes bacterium QH_10_64_19 | reverse complement strand
AGCCGATCGACCGCGGGCCGAAAGCCCGACAGGCTTACCACCGAGCCCCCCCAGGCCCGCAAAAACCCGGCGTATCGCCAGTGGGGACCGGAGAGCGGGGCGCGGGCGATCACGTCTCCGGCATCGTCGAGCCGCGCGATGAAGGAGTCCGTCTGTTGCCCCACCACCTTCGCGTACAGCGTCGTGTCGGTGGCCAGCATGTAGACGAGCGTTTCGGGCGCCGGACGCTCGTACGAGACCGACCGGTCAGCCTGCCGGCGCCCGTCCGCCACAAAGTCGATCCGGTTCGTTTCAGCGTTGAAGACGACCAGCGTGTCTCCCTGCGTCCCAATCAGAAACGGCGTGCGGAAATCACCGTCGGCCTTCTCGCGCACAAACGTTCCGTCGGCCCCGAAGCGAAACAGGCTGTTGCGCTCCACGTCGCTCACGGCAACCGTCCCATCGTTCATAAACCGGACGGTCCGGGGATGCGCCAGGGGATGGGCGTCTGTGCCGCGGGTGCTCCGAAACGACGCCAACGTGTCCGCCGGGGTGTCCTGCGCCACCTGGCGCGAGAGCGAGTCGCTCGGGTACAGCGCCCGGTCGGGCTGCGGCTGACAGCTGTACGGAAGGCATCCGGTGAGTAGTCCCACGCCCAGAAGCACAAGGCCTCGAGCGAGGGCGCGACCGGTGGGAACTGAAACGAACGCCGTCGCCACGAGGTGCGTCTGTGCGGTGAGGAAGGGAAATCCGTAGGTCTCTGTGTGCCGCGGCGATGCCTCAGCCTAGAACGAGTCAGTGCGCACGTGCCCGGCGAGGGGGCCGTCGCGGAGGGACGAGACTGCCCTCAGGGCGAACTTGCACCCGATCGCACCGACCACGTTTCTGGGACCGGATGCCTTTTCTCGACATTTCCCGCGACCGCCAGCCTGTGCTCTGCTCGGAGCCCCACTCGCCCTCGTCCCAGCGCCCCTGTCCGACTGAAGCGTGCACGCACGTGGCATCCGTCCCTTTAATCCAAAAAGCCGACGAAAGGATGCCAGAACGCTGCCCGGGGCGCAACTCGTCCCCCCTTCCTGGAATACGTTTATTTTGGTATTTGATCTTCTCCCCAAGTCTACGTCTCCCATGGAAACCCAGGAGTCCTCCCAACAGACAGCCCTCGCAGAAATCGGCGAGTTTGGCCTCATTGCGCTCATGCGCGACACGCTTGGCGAGCCCGACGATGACGCCATCGTGTCGGGCATTGCCGACGACGCGGCCGTGTACCGCACCGAGGAGGGACGCGTGCACGTACTCACCACCGACACGCTCGTGGAGGGGGTCCACTTCGACCGCGCCTTCATGCCCCTGGAGCATCTTGGCTTCAAGGCCCTCTCCGTAAACGTGAGCGACGCGGTGGCGATGAACGCAGACCCGCAGTACGCGACCGTCTCGATCGGCATCCCGCAGAACGTCTCCGTCGAGATGATCACGACGATCTACGAGGGCCTGAAGCAGGCCTGCAACGCCTACGACATGACCATTGTGGGCGGCGACACAAACGCGTCCCACGGCCTGTCACTCTCGGTGTCGGTGGTGGGGGACGCGGACGAAGACGCGGTGGTGTACCGCGAAGGCGCACAGGTGGGCGACAAGGTGTGCGTGACGGGCGACATCGGCGCGTCGTACGCGGGGCTGAAGGTCCTGCTCCGCAACCGCAAGCGCCTGGAAGAGCAGGAGGACGACTTTGAGCCGAACCTCGATCCCTTCTCCTACGTCATCCGTCGCCATCTCGCCCCGCCCGCCCAGCACAAAACGATTCGACAGTGGGCAGATGCCGGGGTGCGGCCGCACTCGCTGATCGACATCTCGGACGGGCTCGCTGCGGAGGTGCACCACATCTGCGAGGCCAGCGAGGTGGGCACACAGCTCTACGAACCGGCCCTTCCCATCGACCCGGAGACGCGCAACACGGCCACGGAATTCGGGGAGGACGTGACGGTGTATGCCCTGTTCGGCGGCGAAGACTACGAGCTGGTGTTCACGATGCCGGAGGATGAGCTGGACGCCCTCGATCCTCAGAGCTACAGCGTGGTGGGCGAGATTGTAGAGCCCGACGATCCCGAGCACCCCGTCAAGATCCAGCGCGCCAACGGCGAGAACGTCCCCCTCCAGCCGGGCGGCTTCGACCACTTCGACGACACCGCACCGGGGCAGTAGGCTGCGGGACGCGCGACGAAGGGATCACTCGTCGGACTCGTCCTGGCATTCACTCCGGAGGGTACGGAGATCGTCCTTGAGGTGATCAATCTCCTGCTCCAGCGTGTCCAGGGCCGCCTCCGCCTCCGCAAAGTCGTCCGAGCGGCCCATCTCTTCGAGCACCTCGGCCGCCTCACTCGCCGATTGGGCCCGAAGGCTTCCCGCGGCCCCCTTCAGGCCGTGCGCCTCTCGCTTCAACACCTCAGCGTCCCCCGTCTCCACCGCCTCGCGGATGGCGTCCATGTAGTCCGGACAGTCGTCGAGGAACGAATCGACGATTGTGACAATGAGGTCTGGATCCCCGTCCAGAAGCGCAACAAGCGCATCACGGTCAACGGCGGTGCTGGGCATAGCCACCTGGAAACTGAAGCAGTACAGAAAGAAAAGTTCGCCGGCAGGGCAGAAGCCTGTGTCGGTACGTTAGGATCCGGAAGAGAGGAAACGTGCAACGATGAAGGTAGATCCCTGCCGCCCCCGAGATCCGTTGTCCGGATCGCGGAGGAGCGTCCCGGTCACGGATGCTGTCGCATGCATGCGCGGCGCGCAGGGCTCCATTGATCGAGCCACGCCTGTCGCTGGACGTGACGCTGGTGGAAGCCAGGGGCCTGCCCGATGGGCGAGCCCGGCGGTGTGTCGACGGAAGCGGGTTGCTCCGTCGCCTCATGCGTGCGGTCCAAGAACCGGGCTATTGATGCCTGAAGGGCTGTCCGGTGGGCCTCGGCCTCCGACGTGGCCCCCGGATGATCCGCAAGCCACGCCCGGAGCGTGCGCAGATGATGTTCGATTCGGGCCCGCACGGACGGAGCAGTGTCGGCGGTGCTGGCCCGATCGAGCAGCACGTCCGTCCACACCTGCTGCGTCGTCCGCTGCAGCTCGGCGCGATGCGTATCATTGGGGGCGTTGCTTTTCCAGACCGCGTCCGTGATGCGGGTGAGGAGATCCTGGAAGCCCAGCCGAACGGCCCCGGCATCCTGCTGCTCGATGAGGCGCAGGGCGCGCTCCGGTTGGGTGAGGGCATCGAGCACCATGGTCGCCGCCACCTCGGCGGGGGCGTAGGGGTCAAGCGTCGGGTCGGTGCGTCCGTCGAACAGCTCGCGGTTGTCGCCGTGGCCGGGGGGGCGCGGCGGAATCTTCTCCCGGGCCGCCTCCGGCAACGCAAGGGCCGACGGACGAATCGTCGACAGAAGCTCGTCGAGCGCCGCCCGCTGACGCTCCGCCGGAACAACCGCAGAGAGTTGCGCTCCGTCGTCGCCCCGCGTGGCGTACTCGTAGGCCTCGCCGCCCAAGAGCTTCGCCGTTGCCTCCACCTGATACCGGTGCCGCAAATAGAGCGGCACGAGCACTTCTTCCATCGAGGCCAGCGGCTCATCGCGTGTCACCACGGCCTCGCCGAAGCGATCGAGCGCCACCTCGCGCACATTCATCTCACGCTCAAGGGCCTGCACCATGTTTTGCCCATTGTCCCACAGATTGGACTTCGGATGAGCAGCCCCCGCGGGACGGGCGTCGGCGTCGGTAATGTAGTTCAGTCCCTCCTGCTTTGCCTCCTGCACAATGCTTTCCAACAGCTCGGCCTCCGTTTGGTTGGGCCCGGGCTGCTGGTAGGCGTAGCGGGCGGCCACCTTGTCCCACCGTTCCACGCCGGTGTCGTAGGCGCGGTCGAGCGTGATCGAGTCGCCTTGCACCCGTGCGAGCGGCGCCGGGTAATCCATGACCGATGCACGATCGTTGACCGACGCGGCGAAGTTGTGGGCGAGGCCCAGGGTGTGCCCCACCTCGTGCGCCGACAACTGGCGGATGCGGGCCAGGGCCATCTCCAGCATCGGATCGTCCTCGGACGAAAATCCATCGGCGTGAGCCCCCTGATACGGCGCGAGGAGTCCTTCGGCCAGCCGGTAGTCCTGCCGCACGCGCCGCGAGCCGAGGGTGACGTGCCCTTTCAGAATTTCGCCGGTGCGGGGATCGGTGACGGAGGCGCCGTAGCTCCAGCCCCGCGTGCGCCGGTGGACCCACTGAATCACGTTGTACCGCACGTCCATCGCGTCGGCGGTGTCGGGGAGCATCTCCACCCGATAGGCATCCTCGAAGCCGGCCGCCTCGAAGGCCTCGGCCCACCACCGCGCCCCGTCGAGCAGGGCGCTCCGTACCGGCTCGGGCGTGCCGGGATCGAGATGATACACAATCGGCTCTTTCGGTGGACAGCGCCCGTCTTCCCCCGGCGCTTCTGCGCACTGGAGGCGATGCCGATTCACCAGTCGCCGTGTCATGGACGCCCCGACGGGCGTGGCGTAGTCCTCGTAGGACTCGTAGAACAGCCCGGACCGCGGGTGGAAACGGCGCGGGGTGTAGCCGGTCGTATCGGGCAGTTCCACGAGCGAGTGGCGCACATGGAGCGTCACGGCCCGGGGGTCCGCCGCCGTCCGCTGCACGTACTCCCCAGGGTCGCCGTCCGTCGTGAAGGTGAGCCGGGCCTCCAGTTCTGTATTCTTCGGGAAGGCCTTGGTGTTTTCGAGATACGGGGCGCTTCGGCTCTCATCGAGCGAAAATGAGCCCTGATCCGTATTTTTGAGGCGACGAACCACGCCGTGGGCGTCGCGCACCACGAAGTCGGTAGCCTCGACCAGCACGTGCCCGTCCGCCCCTTCTGCCGCCACCTCGAACCCCCATAGGACGCTCGGCGCAAACGCCCCCCGCACTGCCTCCCGCTCCTGGGGATTGTCGGTAGAGGCGCGGTAGTCGAGGTTGGGCGCCACGAGCAGCACCTTCGGCCCCGTCCGCTCGAAGCGCACGATGCGCTGCCCTCCCAACTGCCCTCGGTCCAGCCCGACGGGGTTCGAGCCGAGGCCCGTGGGGAGCGAATTTACGTAGAGAACGTTCGTGTCGAACTGGGAAATTTCCAGCCAGAGCGTTCCGGCGTCCGCGTCCCAGTATACCGGAACGTAGCCGTCGATCCGTTCCATCCCGTCGGTTTTTTCGGCAATGGTGGGCACCTCGTCGGTCTGGGCCGACGCGGTCGGGACGATGAGCAGGAGGCCCGCAGCGACAAGGGCCACGCGGAGGAGGCAAGCGGGAAGACGATGCATGGTCAGGGCAGGTGTAATTCGCGGAAGCGTGGGCCCGCGCGCCGGAACGCGCGGTGGCACCGAACTTACGAAACGGCGGGGTAAAACCCGAAATGATCGGCACGTCTGAAATTCCTGGATTCTTTGCGGCGCGACCGTAGAATTCTCATCCAGCGCGTGCGCAATTTCCATTGGCGCCCGTTACGTTCGAAGGTGTGCAGACCTTATCGTCGGCGTCCCGCCTACGTCGACCGCCGTCGCCGGGCCGTGCAGCATTTGGCACCGTCGCTCCATCAATCAATCGACCTCTCTTCATGGAAGTAGGAACGAACGAAGTCACGGGCACAATCGTCGAGGTTCTCGGACCGGTCGTGGACGCCCAGTTTCCCGAAGACGACGTGCCCGACATTCTGGATGCCCTTCGGATCGAGCGTGACGACGACAAAGACCTGGTTCTAGAGGTGCAACAGCACCTCGGGGAGCGACGCGTCCGGGCCATTGCTATGGACTCGACTGCCGGGCTGCAGCGTGATCAAAAGATCATTGCGACGCAGCAGCCGATTACGGTTCCCATCGGCGAAGAAATTCGGGGGCGTCTGTTCAACGTCGTCGGCCAGCCGATCGATGGCCTGCCGGACCCGGAGGTCGACGAGCACCGTGCCATCCATCAGGACCCCCCCCAGTTCGACGACCTTGCCGGCTCGCAGGAGGTCCTGGAGACGGGGATCAAGGTGATGGACCTGATTCAGCCGGTGCCGAAGGGCGGAAAGGTCGGGCTCTTCGGTGGGGCCGGGGTCGGAAAGACGGTCCTCATTATGGAGCTCATCAACAACATTGCGAAGGCCCACGAAGGCCTTTCCGTCTTTTCCGGCGTTGGCGAGCGGACCCGTGAGGGCAACGACCTGCTCCGCGAGATGATTGAGGCCGGCGTGATGACCTACGGCGAGGAGTTTGAGGAGTCGATGGAGGCCGGCGGCTGGGACCTCGACAAGGTCGACTTCGACGCGATGCAGAGTGAGAGCAACATCTCGCTCGTCTTCGGCCAGATGAACGAGCCGCCCGGCGCCCGGGCTCGGGTGGGGCTGACCGGCCTCACCATCGCCGAGTACTTCCGCGACCTCGGCGGACGCGATGTCCTGTTCTTCCTCGACAACATTTTCCGCTTCGTCCAGGCGGGACAGGAGATGTCGGCGCTCATGGGCCGGATGCCGAGCGCAGTAGGGTATCAGCCAACGCTCGCCAGCGAAATGGGCGACCTGCAGGAGCGCATTACCTCCACGCAGGAAGGCTCCATTACTTCCTTCCAGGCCGTGTACGTCCCGGCCGACGACCTGACGGACCCTGCGCCGGCCACCACCTTCGCGCACCTCGACTGCACGACGGTCCTCGGGCTCTCAGCACGAAGCACTATGAGACCGCCCAGGACGTCAAAGAGATCCTGCAGCGGTACGAAGAGCTCCAGGACATCATCGCCATTCTGGGGATGGACGAGCTGAGCGAGGAGGACAAGCAGGCCGTAAACCGGGCCCGACGCGTACAGCGCTTTCTCAGCCAGCCCTTCTTCGTAGCCGAACAGTTTACTGGCCTACCCGGAAAATACGTGGACCTCGAAGAGACGATTCGGGGCTTCCGCATGATCCTGGACGGGGAACTCGACCACCTGCCCGAGCGCGCCTTCCTGCTCAAGGGCACGATCGACGAAGTGATTGAGGAGGGTGAAAAGATGCGCGACGAAGAGTAATCGCGTTGCGTGTTTTGCGTTGTGGGTTGAGCATTTGACGCTGTCGGGGTTGTGCCTTGAGTAACCCGCAATCCTCAACTCTCAACCCCAAAACCCAACAAAACCCAAGAGATGGCCGACGACCTGACCGTTGACATCGTCACCCCCGACGGGCGTGCATTTCAGGGCACCGCGAATGGCGTGCGGGCCCCGGGCGTGGAGGGCTCCTTCGAGGTGCGCACGGATCACGCGCCCATGATTTCGGCCTTCGGCATCGGGCCCCTCATCGTAAAGGCCCAGTCGACCCATGAGTACGAAATCGTAGAGAACACGGTCACCGTCCTGGCCGAAACCGTCGAGCCGGCGTCGGAGATTGACGTGGACCGGGCCGAGAGCGCTCAGGAGCGTGCCCGCCGTCGTCTTGAGGAGGGCGACCTTGAGGAGCGCGAGACCCACGAGGCCGCCCTGGAGCGTGCTCGCAACCGCCTGCGCGTGGCCATGGGCCAGGTGGGACAGGAGCCGTCGTAGCGCCGGGGACCGAGGGTGCAGTGTTGAGGGGAGCAAGGCAATCGCATGCCAGAGTGTTTCCTTCTCGGTATGGAGGCTCGCCCGCCTTCGATCAACGAAGCAGCCTGACAAGCATGGGCGAGAGGGGGCGCGGGAGCACGGACACACCGCCTCGAAGAGAGACAACATCAGGCCTCAAGCCAAGATGTGATTGCCATGGTTGAGGGGTGACGGATCGTCTTCGTCCGGGGAGACGTATTCACTTCTGTAGTTTCCCCAGCACCGTCATATCGTCCCGATGGAGAAGAAAAAGAATCTCTTCGCAACGAGATGCTCGAAGCGCTTCCCGACCTGCCGGAGGAGGGGCCGCTTCAGACCGAGGAGGTACATCAGCGTCGCTGGGAGGCCGTCACCCGCACCGGCGTGAAGGGGCTCGGTTTTACGATGACGACCTACAGCCGGGCCACCGACGCGAAGCGGCCCTACATCAGTGTCCACTGGCCGGGGGAGGACCGCTGGCAATGCACGAGCTTCTCCATTATGAAACACGGGGTGGAGGGGGCCTTGAACGAAGCCGCCGAGACGCTGACTGCCCACACCGACCACGACCTCACGGTCGACGAAATGATCGAGACGGCCCGCCCGGCGGTGGAGCAGCTTCTGGAGGACAACGACGTGGCCGAGCGGGTCTGAGCGCATGGAGGCGTGGGAGCAACGGCGTATCAGTCCTCCTCGGAATCGTGTCGCCCGACTTAGAAAACACTTCTTCTCCCGCGTCCCCTCTCGCCCCTTCCCTCACTCCCCCATTCTCTCTCGCCCGTTCCCGAACCCCTCGATGAGACTCTGGCTCGCCCTTCTCATCCTGCTCGCCTGGAGCGGAGCCGACGCGGCCGCCCAACCCGCCCCGGAGCGTCCGTCCGATGACCTGCTGACGCGCCCGGCCCTGCAGGCGGTGGTGGAGGCGCAGGTGAAGCGCGACGGGGACGCCATACGGGCCGAGCTCAACGCAGAGGACTCGGCCGTGCGAGCCCGCGCCGCATTCGCCCTGGCCTCCGTGCAGGACACCACCGCAGTTCCGGCGCTTCTCGACCGGCTCAAGGACAGCGTCCCGCTCGTCCGCACCGACGCGGCGCTTGCGCTCGGCCAGATGCCGCCCTCGTCCGTCCCGTCGCGTCCGCTCCTCCGGGCGCTGAGCTTCGAACGCGACGCGCGTGCACAGCGCCACTTGATCGAGGCCCTCGGCAAGACCGGAGACGAGGCCTCACTCCGGCGCCTCCTCCGTCTCAGTCCCCCACCAGACCGCAATCCGGCCGTGGCCCTCACCCTCGCCCGGTACGGCATGCGGGGCATCACCGACTCCACCGCCACCGCCTGGCTCGTCGAGCACCTGTCGGCCGACGACCCGTGGACCCGTCGCAATGCCGCTTACGCGATGGGACGCGTGGAGTCTCTCACGGCAGGCCGCGCCGGGGCGCTTCGCACTGCCCTGAACAACATCGCCCCCGACGACCCGGCGGCCATGCACCTGCTCGGCGCCCTGGGCACGGTCGGCACCGCGACCGATGGGTCCCGCGCCGCCGAGTGGCTCCGCACCGCGCCAGACTGGCGCACCCGCGTCGAGGCGGCCCGCGCCCTCTCTTCCCTGCCCACCGCCGACGAATCTCAGGCCGCTCTGGTCAGCGCACTCGACGACGATCATCCCCTCGTGGCCCGCACCGCCGCCGAAACGCTCGCCTCCATGCAGTGGACGCCCGACCAGATCGCCGGGGTGGGCGCCTGGATCGATGCGCACACCGACCAGTGGCGGGTGGTAGCACCCTTGCTGCGCGGCCTTGCGCGAAACGAGCGCTCCGGGCGTGTCCTAAACACCGTTGCCCGCTGGCAGACCGATCGGTCCGTAGTCGCCTACGCCGCGGCCCTGCCCGCTCTGGCCCCCCTCGATGCGTCCCGCGCCGACTCGCTACTGGACGCGGCCCTCCAACACGACGACCCGCGCGTGGCCACTGCCGGAGTCCGGGCCGTCGTGTCTCGGTGGGAGCGCACCCGACCGGACGGCGCGGAGGCTGCATTTGAACGTCTTTCTGCTACCGTGCGCCGTGGCGACCCGGCACTCCTGTATCACGGCGCACCGGCGCTTGCCGACTCGGCGTTTGCCCCGATGGGCGCGGCCGATACGCTGGCCAGCGCCTACTGCACGCTCACGACGCCCGACGACCTGGAGGGCATGACGGCCGTGCTAGACGCGCTCAGGAGCCTCGGCGGCCCCACAGCCGAAGAGACCCTCCGCGAGGCACTCGACCATCCGCACCACGCTGTCCGCACCGCCGCGGTCCAGGGGCTGTCGGCGGCCACCGATACGACCGTCACCGCCGCCCAAACGCCGCTGCCGGACACCCCGTCGATGGACTGGGACTATCTGCAAGAGCTCGGCCCCCACCCGCGCCTTGTGCTGGAGACGACTCGGGGCACCGTCGCAATCAAGCTCGACGCGGAGCAGGCGCCACAGACTACGCAGGCGATTACGCGATTTGCGCGCAAAGGCCGCTACGACGGCGTGCCGGTCCACCGCGTGGTGCCCAACTTCGTGGTGCAGGGCGGCGACTTTGCGCGGCGGGACGGCTTCGGCGGCCCCGGTGTCTTCCTCCGCACCGAGAGCACGCGAATCGGCCATCGTCGCGCCACCATCGGCATGGCCAGCGCTGGCACGGACACGGAGGGCAGTCAGTTCTTCATTCCCCACAGCATGCAGCCGCACCTGGACGGCGACTACACGGCCTTCGGGCGGGTGACGGACGGGATG
>PXSY01000050.1 GCA_003023125.1 Bacteroidetes bacterium QH_10_64_19 | reverse complement strand
GGGGGACACGTACGCCCCATCCACGAAGGCGCCGGTCCGCCAGTCGGCCCCAAGGCCGGGAAGCGGAAACCGGGCCTCCAGGTTGACCCCGATTTTTGTGCGGGCCCCGACGGGGCGGTAGGACGGTCCCTCCTGGAGCACCTTTCCGCCGCCCAGGCGGGGCGCCCACCCGCGGACATCGCTCCCACCGCCAGCGTAGAACAGGAAGTCGGAAAACCGATTCTGGAAAATCCGGTTCAGCTGTTGTGCCTCTTCAGGGGGCGCGTCGGGAGCGATGAGATTGGTCCGGCTCTCCTCGAAGGGCCACAGTGCCCCCACCGACAACTGGCCGGCCAGCTCCACGTAGTCGGAGAGGGGCAGGTACCCGCTGAGGGTCGTGTTCAGTCGCGCGAATTCGACGCCCGACTCGAAGAAGAATCCGCCCAGCTTGACCGAGGGCCGGACGAGAACGCCCCGGGTGGGGCTGACGAAGTCGTCGGCCTCCCCGAAGGTCCCATTCAAGGTGAAGACACTTTTGTTGAAGAGGTCCTCGTCTGCGGACCGGGGAATCTCGCTACGCGCCGTGTCGCCGGTGGCGGTCGTCAAAAACTGACGGGTGCGGGACACGGAGTGCTGGAGCGAAAGCGTGCGGTAGGGCAGCACGTCGAACACGAGGGTCGAGTTAAGCCCGTACTGCCGTTCATTGAAGCCCAGAAGCCGGTCGGTATTTAGGGAAAGGCTGGGGTTCAGTCGCTCCTGTACAAACGGGGCCAGTGAGCCGGAGAGACGGCTCGAAAACAAGTAGGGTTGCCGCAGGGTCACCGACGCCCGAAACTGGCGACTCACTGCCTGCGACGAGGCGCGAGTAAGAAAGGTAGGGAGGAAGCCCGGGGGGGTTTCCGGGATGCCAGTGTCGGCTGTAAAGTTGACACTAAAGGTACGGGCGTTGCCGTAGAAGTTGCGGTGCTTCCAGCCGCCTTCCAGCGTAGCCCCCGACCGAGTATTGTACCCGGCCTGTCCGGAGAGGAAGCGGAGCTCTGCCTCGCGCACCCGGTAGCGCACCCGAACGGTGCTGTCGCGCGGCTGGTCGGGAACGTCGGCGATGGCCACGCGGAAAAGATTGCGGCCGAAGAGATTCCGCTGGCCGTCCGTCACGTCCCTCGCCGAGAAGCGATCGCCGATCGAAAAGGGCAGGTTCCGTCGAACGATGGACGCCCCCACCGACTCGTTGCCCTGAATCTCAATCTCGGAAATCACCCCGGGCGGCCCCGGATCCACGCGAAACCGCAGGTCAACGGCGTACTGGGACGTGTCTACCGAGGTGGTCGACTCCACCTGGGCGAAGGCGTGGCCACGGTTGCGGAACCAGCGCTGGATCTCGTCCGCGAGCTGGGTCTGTTTGAAGCTCGTGAAGCGGCCCCCGATTTGTAGACCGTCGCGGAAGGAGCGCCAGTCGTCCTGAAGAGGCTCGTCCAAGACGGTGGCGACCGGGGTGGTCCCGTCCGCGTTCAGGAAGTCGGTATCTCGGATCTTCAGGGACGGGCCCTCCTGGATGGTGAAGATGACGTGGATGTGGTTGTCCGACGTGTCGAGCTGAGACGCCGGGTAGTCGATCGTCGGCTCCGGAAACCCGTTCTGCTGGTAAAACTGACGCAGCCGCACCACGTCCTTCTGCAGCGTCACCGGATCGAAAAAGAATTGGCGGCGCTCCAGACCTGGCAGAAACGAAACCCGGTTCCGCAGCCGCCCGAGGGTGCCCGGGGCGGTCGTGCCGATCTGTTCGCGGAGCCGGTCCGGGTCGAACGACTGGTGATCCACGAAGCGGAAAGAGATCTCGTGGACCGAGGTGTTTGCGTCGACGTACCGGAGCGGTGCCTGGGCGGAGGCGGGGCGGGGGCCCGGAAGCAGGCCGATCAGCAGTGCAGCGAGCACGAGAACGGAAAACCGCCGGGCGTCCGGCGCAATCCGGGAAGCGGTGCGCACCGTGGTCGAGTGAAAGGGTCGGTTGACGGTCGGCCTCGGAAGTGCGGGGGGACGCGGCGGGGTCGATGGCCCCGCCGGGCTCGTCCTCGGCGTTCTCATTTCCCGGGTCCTCCTCCGAAGACAGGCCCAGCTGGGACGGGGGCTCCGTGCCCGGCAGCTCCCCGGCGGTCACGTGCCGGTGCTCCCGCAGCGACGCCACCACGGCCCCAATCATGAGGACCACGCCGGAGAAGTACACCCAGAAGACGAACGCCACAATGAGGCCGAACGTGCTGCCCAGCGCCTCGGTCCCGGTTCCGTACCCGACGTACGTTGCGTAAAACGTGAAGGCCTGCTTGGCCGTCTCCCAGAGCACCGCGGCGATAAGGGCCCCCGCGAGGGCACTTCGTTTGCGGGGGGAAGGCTGGGGCACCAGGTAGTACAGCTGAAAGAACATGGCGGTCGTGAGCAGGAGGGGAAGCAGCAGGCCGGTGATCCAGATGGCCTGTCTCCAGAGCCATTGCACCCACTGCTCAGGGCCGAGCGATTGTCCGATGATCACCTCGTTCACGAACGACGGGAGCGACACGGAAAGCCCCACCGTTAAGAGAAAGAGGGTGCCGACCTGCACCACCATTCGGGCATCGAACAGGTAGCCCCGAAGGAGGGAGCGCTCCTGGTGCCAGTCCTGCTCGAAGGCGTTGCTCACCGCAATCTGCAGGGTGGTGAACAGCGACATGGCCGACAGAAACAGCCCGACTCCCCCGACTCCCACGATCGTCGCGCTGGCGTCCTGGAGCTGGGTGAGGAAGTCGATGAGCTGTTGGCTCTGGCTGCCCGGAAGGAGTTCCCGAATAAACCGCGTGACGGCCGCGAACGCGTCTTCGCCCTGCAGCACCCGGCCGATGATTCCGGTGGCGAGGATCACGATGGGGACGATCGTGACCAGGACCTTGAAGGCGATGGCCTGGGCCCACAGAAAGACGTTCTTCTCTGAGAGCTCCAGGTACAGACCGGCGGCGTAGTACTTCGCGTCCGTCCAGAGGGACGACAACGTTTCCCACACGGATGCGGGCAGGTCGGACCAGGGAAACATGTGGCCGGAGCAGGGCGCAAGGCATGTAGGGCATTATTGAAGTAAACTATACCCGGGCCCCTGTGGTGGTGATTCCTCTTGCGCCTTTCGCAGCGGGGTGTACCGGGAACTCAATTAAAGATCGGCCAGAACACCCCGAACCGAAATTGCTGGGGCGGAAGGGGATAGACGGGCACCACGAATGTGCCGGGCTGTAGCTGGGTGCCGGCCTGAATGTTCTGAAACGTGAAGAAGAGCGTCGCGCTGCGAAATTGCACCTCCGCCCGAACGTCGACCGTTCCGCTCGGGCCGACCTTCGCGCCGGGCGTCTCCGGGATCGGGGACCGGCGGGGCGGTACCGCTAGGCGTCCGGTCGGCGGGTGAAACCACCGGCTGTTCGTGGCACTCCACCCTCGCGCCTGCACGTAGAGGTCCGTCATCAAATCGTTGAACAGAGTGAATCGCGCCCCGAGCCGGGCCCGGCCGAAGGCGGTGGGCAGGGTGCGGGCGAGGCGGGCGTGCAGCGGGGACGCGTCGGCGTTGAGCGTTTCCAGAAAGGTGCCCTGGCCCGTGGCGTACAGGCCCCGACGGGCGTCCCTGCGCCATTCGAGGGACGCCGTCGCCCCCACTCGCTGGAGGGGAGAGGGAGTCCGGCGGGCGGCAACCACTTCTGTCGGTGCGTCGGGCTCGGGCCCCTCCGAAGACACGGCGTACAGATCGACCGCGTTCTGAATCCGGTTTGCGAGCAACTGGTACTGTTCCGGGCCGCCCTTCTTCTGGAGGTAGTAGAAGAACATCAACCGGTTGAGCGTCATATGCGCGTACCGGTCGGCGTCCTC
>PXSY01000049.1 GCA_003023125.1 Bacteroidetes bacterium QH_10_64_19 | reverse complement strand
CCGCAACCAGGCCGGAATCAACGTGCGCCAGCCGCTCCCGCGCATCCTGGTGGTCACCGGCACCGGCGTGCCCAAGGAGGACGTGGAGCAGGTGAAGGACGTGATCCTCGACGAGGTGAACGTCAAGGACATCGAGTACGTGGAGCACACCAGCGACGTGGTGAGCCGCTCGGCGAAGCCCGACTTCAGCCGGCTTGGGCCGCGTCTGGGCGATCTGGTGAAGGCCGTCAACCAGAAGGTGCGCAAGCTCGACGACAAGACGATTAACGAGTACGTGGAGACCGGCACGCTCACCCTGTCGGTGGACGGCGAGGAGGTGGAGCTCGGCCCCGACGACCTGATCGTCCAGAGCGAGGGCATCGAAGGGTGGCTCGTGGAGCAGGAGGGCGACGTCACCGTGGCCCTCGACACCGAGGTCACCCCCGAACTGAGGGCCGAGGGCCTGGCCCGAGAGGCCGTCAAGCGCATCCAGAACCTGCGCAAGGACGCCGGCTTTGAGGTGACCGACCGCATCGAGATTGCGTACGACGGCACTCCCACGATTGCCGAGGCCGTGGCCGCGCATGGGGACCGGATCCGGAACGAGACCCTGGCACTGGAGTTGCAGCCGTCCGATGCGCCGACCGGGGAAGCCGTCGAGGCCTTCGAGATCGACGACGAGCAGCTCACGATCGGCGTCCGGCGGGTCGAGGCCGACGAAGCGCTCGAATCCTAAGCGCTCACGCTGGCTTTCGAGTTTCGTGCCCGACTGATTTCCGTCCGCTCACTGGAGCACCGAACTCTGTATCGTATCCATGGCGAACAATTCTCCAGATTCCGACACCAACGGTCCGGACGCCCCGCTCCACGCCCAGTCGGGGGAGGGAAGCGATGGGGAGACGGAGCGCAAAACCCCGTTCTCCGACGAGGAGCTGGAGCACTTCCGCGACCTGATTCTCCAGCGTCGCCGAGAGGCCAAGGAGGAAATCGAACGGATGCGGCAGCAGGTCGACGAGGCCGAGGAGCAATCGGACGACAACACCGCGTACGGCATCCACATGGCGGACGCCGGGACCGACGCGATGGAGCGGGAGAAGCTCCACCTCATGATTGCTCGCCAGCAGAAATACATCGGCTACCTCAATCGCGCCCTCGAACGCATCGACAACAAGACCTACGGCGTTTGTCGCGTGACGGGCGAGCCCATCGCCAAGGAGCGGCTCGAAGCCGTCCCGCACACCGAAATCTCGATCGACGCAAAGCGGCAAGAGAAGTCGTCTTGAGTACGGGTGTATGGGCGTGCATGTCCCGACTGCCGTCGGGGTGGGCATTTTGCCTCCCCCACGTCCTCGCACTCCCCACCCCCCCACACGCAACGATGATCGACTACGTCTCCGGCACGCTCGTCGACAAGAACCCTGAGTCGGCCCTCGTAGACGTCAACGGCATCGGGTACCGCGTTCACGTGCCCACCTCTACGTACCAGAAACTGCCCGACACTGACGAGGAGGTGACCCTCCACACGTACCACTACCTCCGGGAGGACGACGAGTCCCTCTACGGCTTCGCCACCAAGGCGGAGCGGCGGATCTTTGAAACCATGACCGGCGTGTCGCGCGTGGGGCCCAAGCTGGCCCTGTCGGCCCTCTCGGCGATGACCCCCACCGAACTGCGGGATCACGTGATGGAGGAGGACAAGAGCCGCCTGACGCAGATTTCGGGGGTGGGGAAGAAAACGGCCGATCGACTCATCGTAGAGCTCCGGGATCCCCTCGCGGACCTGGATGTCTTCGACGACTCGTCTCCGCTCAGCGGCGGATCGGACGCCCGGGCCGAGGCGCGGGCCGACGCCCTGGAGGCCCTCACGGAGCTGGGCATGAGCAAGGCCAACGCCGAGCGTGCCATCCGCCGAGTGCTCCGCGAAAACGCTGGCATCCAGTCGGCCGACGAGCTGACCCAGCGGGCCCTGAAGGAGGGGCAAGACTAGAATCTTCTCCCGACGCTGTGGAGCCTGTCTCTGTAACTCAGCTTTTCCCTTCTACTGGAAGCGATACGTGAAACGTGATGCGTGAAGAGTGATGC
>PXSY01000048.1 GCA_003023125.1 Bacteroidetes bacterium QH_10_64_19 | reverse complement strand
CTTCTACTCTTCCAGCTTGTCCTTCATTTCGGAGAGCTTCATGAGCGCCTCCACGGGCGTGATGCGGTTCGGGTCGATCTCCCCGAGCATTTCCTTGATCTCCTCCGCCACCGGGTCCGGCTGGGCAAAGAGGTGCATCTGGTCGGCCTCACTGTCCTCCAGGTCTGGCACCGCGTCGGCGCCCCCCTTCTTCGCGTGCATCCCGTCGCCTGAGGGCGATTGCGCGCCGTCCATGTCGCCCGTCTCGTCGCCGCCCACCTCCAGGTGCTGGCTCTCCAGGTTCTGAAGCACCTCGCGGGCGCGAGCGATGACGGCGTCGGGCAGGCCTGCCATCTTGGCCACCTCAATGCCATAGGACTCACCTGGATGCGGTAGTTGTGCACCCGCTCCAGGCGGTCGGCCATGGCGTTGAGTTCATGATAGTGGGTGGCAAAGAGGGTGCGCGCCGCCACCTCGGGTCGCTCGTGGAGGTACTCAACCATGGCCCAGGCAATGGAGAGACCGTCGAAGGTGGAGGTGCCGCGCCCCACCTCGTCGAGCAGGATGAGGGAGCGCGCCGTGGCGTTGTTGAGGATGTTGGCCGCCTCGTTCATCTCCACGAGGAACGTACTCTCCCCTGCCGCGAGGTTGTCGGACGCCCCCACGCGGGTAAAAATGCGGTCGACAACGCCAATCTGCGCGGCATCCGCTGGGACGAACGAGCCCACCTGCGCGAGCAGGACGATAAGCCCCACCTGCCGGAGGGCGACGCTCTTGCCCGCCATGTTGGGTCCAGTGATGATGAGGATCTGCTCGTCGTCGGGATCCAGCTCCACGTCATTCGGGATGAACGGGTCGCCGGGCGGCAGCGTCTCTTCCACGACCGGGTGACGCCCCTCCTCGATGTCGATCTCCAGACTGTCGTCCACTGTAGGACGGACGTAGTCGTTCTGTTCGGCCACCTCGGCCAGCCCGGCGAAGCAGTCGAGGTGCGAAAGAAGCTCGGCGTTCTCTTGCAGGACGCCCGTCTGCTGCGCGATGGCGTCGCGAAGCTCGTTGTAAAGCTCCTGCTCCAGCGTCTCGATTTTTTCCTCCGCTGTGAGGATTTTTTCCTCCATCTCCTTCAGCTCCGGCGTCACATACCGCTCCGAATCCACCAGCGTTTGCTTCCGGATGTAGTCGTCGGGCACCTTGTCGGCGTGGGTGTCGGTCACCTCGATGTAGTACCCGAACACCTTGTTGAAGCCGACCTTGAGGGACGGAATGTCGGTGCGCTCGCTTTCCTCCTTTTCCAGGTTTGCGACCCAGTCCTTCCCCTCCTGCGCGATGGACCGCAACTCGTCGAGCTCCCCGGAGTAGCCGTCGCGGATGAGGCCGCCCTCACTGATCTTGGCGGGCGGGTCGTCCACGAGGGCGTTCTCGATCTGATCGACGATGTCCGGACACACGCTGAGCTTCTCCTCGATCACGTCGAGGGCGCCGGACTCGGCCTCTGCTAGTAGGTCCATCACCGGGGGTAGGCGGCGGAGGGTCAGCTTGATGTCGATGAGGTCGCCGGGGGCGGCCCGGCCCGTGGCCACCTTCCCGGCCAGCCGCTCCAGGTCGCCCATCTGCCCGAGCTCCTCGCGCAACTCGTCCCGCAGATCGCGATCGTCCACGAAGGCCCCCACGGCGTCGAGGCGATTTTGGATGCGGTCGACCTCTCGGAGCGGCCGCACCAGCCACGCCCGGAGCCGGCGCCCCCCCATGGGCGTCTCCGTCTCGTCAAGGATGTTCACCAGCGTGCCTTCGTGCCCGTCGTCCTGGATCGACTGAACGAGCTCCAGGTTGCGCTTCGTCTCAGGGTCGAGGGCGATGTGCTCGTCCTTCGAGTAGCGCTTGATCTTGCGGACGTGCGGCACCGTGCCCTTCTGCGTTTCGCCCAGGTAATAGAGCGCTGCGCCCGCAGCCACCACGCCCAGGTCCATGTCGTCCACGCCGAAGCCCTTCAGCGAGTGCGTCTCGAAGTGCTCCAGGAGCGTCTGGTACGTAAAATCGTACTTGAAGACCCAGTCGTCCTGCTCGGTGACGGTAAAGGGGATCTCGCGGACATGCTGCTGCAGACGGTCCGTGCGGCGCTTGTCGATGATCACCTCCGAGGGCGCAACGGTCTGGATGAGATCCTGGATCTGGTCGATCCCGGCCTCGGTGACGCTAAATTCGCCCGTCGTGGCGTCGATGAACGAGAACCCGATCCGATCCTTATCGCGTCCCGTTCCGAAGTGGAGGGCCGCCAGAAAGTTCGACTGCTTCGGGTCGAGCAACTGATCGTGGAACGAGACCCCCGGCGTCACGACCTCTACCACGTCGCGATTCACTACCTTGCCGCTCGAATTGTCGGCGTCCTCCGTCTGCTCGCAGATGGCCACCCGCAGGCCCGACCGGATGAGCTTCGGCAGGTGGCTGTCGATGGCGTGGTGGGGAA
>PXSY01000047.1 GCA_003023125.1 Bacteroidetes bacterium QH_10_64_19 | reverse complement strand
GAGGTCTTCGTCGTCAAGAACAGCAGGGTCAGAATGCAAGGGGGACACCGGGGCGAAGACTTTGATTGAACAAACGTGCGGTCTCCGGGCCATAGGATAAACGATGACCGCTCCGATTGCCATCGTCCTGATCACCTTCCCCACCTATGAGGACGGCCGCAGAATGCGGTAGTTGCGCAGGCTCCACAGCAACTGCTCGACGACAACCCGAATCGTCGTGGTCACCGGAATGGCCACCAGCATCCCAATGAGCCCTCCCAATTGCGCCCCGACGAGAACGACAAACAGAATGACCAGCGGATGGGTCTGCGCCGCCCGCGAAAAAATGAACGGCTGCAGCAGCACATTGTCGGCCAATTGCGTCAGGGCCATCGCGAGGGCGATGCCGGGCACGAGCGACATGTCCCCGGTCTGCGCGATGCCCACGAGCGTGCCCGCCAGAAAGCCCAGGAGAGGGCCGAAGTAGGGAATGGTGTTGGCCAGCCCGGTAAAAATTCCGATGGCAATCGCCCCCCGCAGGCCCACAATCCACAGCAGCATCGAGGCCAGAAGAGCAATCGCCGTGCCCTGTACCAGAAGGGCGCGGAAGTACCGTCCGATGTTGACCTCGACCTTGGCGAGGATGGACAACGTGACCTCAAAATACCGGTTGGGCACGAGGTGCAAGAGGCTGCGCCGGATTTTGAGTTCGTCTTTGAGCAGAAAGAACGTCACAAACGGAATGATGACCACCGCATACACGATATTCGTAAACACGGTTACCATCGATCCAAGTGTGTTGGCAACGCGCTCGCCCTCCACCAAGTCCCCACGCAGAAGCGACTCCCCCGTCTGGCGGACATTTTCTTCCAGTGCGCCTGGCTCCAGGGGAGCAACCTGCCGGATCTGCTCCTCCAGGTAGTTGGCCACATACACCGCGGTGTCGACGGTCACAAGCTGAGACAGATCCTGCACCTGCTGAACGATGAACGGGATAATGGACGTCACCCCCACGCTGATGACGCCCCCGACCAGCACGAACGCCACGAAGATGGCCGGAACGCGTCCCATTCCGAACGCCTGAATGCGGTCGACCAGCGGCCGGAGCAGGTATGCGAGAATCCCCCCGACGACCAGGTACAGCACAATGCCGGCGAAATACCAGAGCATCCACCCGACGGCGGCGATCACGGCCGCCCCCAGCACGAACCGGATGATCCGATCCAGCGTGAAGGTCGTCGACGCGTCTCCGACCGGCCGCGGGGAGCGTCGCCATGCAGGCGCGCCAGAGTCAGAGGAGGCCCTGTTCGGAACTGTGTCTTCTCCGGTCGCCGGAATCACCTCCCGGTCGTCAGTCGACGCGTCCTCGGACGAAGACGATGAATGAGCACCGTCGGACATGCAGGCAAGCGAAGAAATTGAGGAAATGCTGAGTCGAATGCTGCCCTGTCGTTCCGGACTGTGGAACGAGTTACCGGCACCTCTTCGTCGGCATTTCTATGCCGTACATGAGGCCTCGGCGCGAACGCCGCTAAGTGGAGGGCTGGAGATTAGGAGTAAGACGCCACACGCTCATGCTCCCGTGCGCGATTTCTGCTCGCTCGAACAATTCCAACATCCGCCGGAAAGGCAACGATTCGGTTCAACCTTCTTCTCACATCGGCAAACGTTCCCCCGAGCGTCCAGCCTCGTTCGATTCATGGTCCCGCTCCACCCCCGTCCTGCTCCAATTCGTCAAGAATCGGACGGATTGTGTTGGACGTGAAGCCGCGGCGACGGAGATAGCGGTACAGTTTCTGCCGGCGCCGGCGCGGATCGTCCTCGCCGGACAGTCGGGGCCACCGCTTCTCAGCGTGTTCCCAGGCTGCCGCGGTCGCATCCTTTTCCGCAAAGAGCTCGTCGACTGCGGTCTCGGCCAGATGCCGGTCGACACCCCGCTCTTCGAGTTCCCGCCGGATGCGGACCGGCCCGTACTTTTTGCTGGAGAACCGGTTGTGCGCGTAATCGTGCGCGTACGACTCGTCGTCGAGGTACTCCAGCTCGTACAGGCGGGCGATGACGTCGTCGATGACCAGACGCGACACGTCCTGCTTCCGGAGCTTCCGACGCACTTCCTGCTCGGTCCGCGGCTTGTACGCAAGATAGTCGAGCGCCGTCTGCTTGGCGTCCGCGTACTCCTCATCCGCCTCGATCTCACGGATCTCTTCGGCCGTCAGGCGCGCGCCCACCTGGAGGCCGTGCCGCACCACCAGATTTTCGTGGACCCCGAAGGCAAACTCCCCATCGAGAAAGACGGACACCCGGTCATCGCTGTTGGCCTGGGGGTCGAGGCGTGTGATTGTTCCTTCCGGGCTGGACTCTGGCATCGTCGGTCCGTGTGTCTGCGACAGATCGAGCGGGGAGGAAATGACGGGAATCGGTGCGATTGGTCGTACACTTGCTCCCGGGCCTGGATTCTTAGCCGTCGTGCGCGGCTACGGGGCATAGCACTGCTCAAGCCCCGCGGAGCCGACGGTCCGGCGCAACGAATCGAGGGCCACGGCGGTGGCAATCCCAAGTCCACCCTCGACGTTCGAGATTGGCTCCCGACGCTCCGGGTCGTCGCGACTCCCGGCAAACGCCGCAAACGCCGTGTCGCCCCGCGTGAGGCTCGCTGTGAGGTCGTGACTCGGGAGCGCAGAGGTACTGTCCACGACGGGGACCGCGTACACTCCCGTCCACGTCCGCCGGCCATTCTGCGACGAGAACTGATCTTCGCGTCGCACCTCCACGGGCTGCAGAAAAAAGTTGACGACCCGGGACGAAGACTCCGTGGTATCGGGGCGGAGCCGGGGACGCACCCAGTGGATCGTGTCTTCGCCTGCCCGGAGCCGATCCGTGCGCCATTCCAGAGACACGTCGACCGGATAGAGGTAGTTCTGCTCGGCGGGGATGTCCAGCGAGTCGCGCCGAAGCGAATCGACGACGACGGCCTGAACCGGTGCTTCAGACACCTCCACGCACATTTTTCGGAGCTCAACGGGCGGAGGCGTCGTCCCGTGGGCCCGGGCCGTTTCGCCCTGCCAGCGTACGGTGAACTGCCACGGCATCCGCGCAGACACCTCCACATCCTCGACCGGGACATACTGCCCATCGCGCTGCGGGCGTTCCTCGTACGAGACTGATTGCCCGTCTATTGTAAGGTCCACGGTGGCGCCTGTGGCCGCATTTGCCGGTGGGTCGCCCGGCTCGTTCAGGGGCCGCGTCTGCCGAAGCGTGACTATGGGCAGCGGGCGCCCGGTCGACAAAAAGGCCTCCACCACGAGCGACTGTCGCTCCGCCGACTCGGTCAGGTCACACCGTCCCAGCACCAGGAGGAGCCCCACCGCCAGGAGCGTCCCTGCCGCACTCCGCAACATGTGTCGCGCGCCGTCTCCACTCATCCCAATCGCGTCTTGTGCACCCGTCTGCCGTTCCCGTTCTCCCGTCAACACCTACAGCTCCATTTCCAGCTCCAGGAGCGGGAGGATGGGAAGTCCTCGCTGCCGATCGATGTTCACCCCTGTGTCACGGGGCTGGTACGTCTGATCCAGAATGTTATTCCGGTCGGTCGCATTAAAAACCTCCACGGTGGCCGTCCAGCCGGCGGAAAGCAGCTGGAACTGGTAACTGACGGTGAGATCCACACGGAGATAAGGGGGGAGCCGCCCGTTGTTCACCCGCGGGCGATACAGATACGCCGTCGGATCTGTCTCTGTGAGGTCCCTGAGCCGATAGCGGGCCACCGGCACTGTAGCCGGATATCCGCTTCGCAGCTCCGCGGCGACCGTTGCGCTCCAAGCCCCTCCTTCCCACCCGAGAGTGGTGCGCACGGAGACCGGCACGTCTAGGCTAGAGGGTCGCCAGCGGCGGCCTGACTGAGCCGCGGCCTGGATGAATGTTCGTCCAGCACTCATTACAAACCGGCCCCGCCAGGGCGGCGCCTCGAAGATGGTGCTCAGCTCCAGCCCAAACGCCCGCTCGGTGCCGGTTCTATACTGCCCGAGCAGTGCCCCCACTTCAATGCCCGGCCCCTCGATGCCCTCTTTCTCCTGAAAGAAATCGGCCGGCACGAGGGTATGGCGCGTTTCCCGGGCGTACGCATCGAGCTCCAGGGTCCACCCGGGCCGAAGCTGCGTCTGCGTGCCGAGCCCAATCTGCCCCCCCAGTGCCGGTCGCACACGATCGCTCGACGGAATCCAGCGGCTCGACACGAGATCGTACGCCAGCGAGTAGCGATCGCGGAGGCGATGCAGGTACTGAACGTGGACGCCCATGCTTCCCTCCAGCACAAGCCACCGCGGATGGGCAACGTACTGCGCATTCAGCCGAGGCATCAGGTGTGCGTACTCGCCCCCGCTAAAATAGCTGCCCCGCACCCCCGGCTCCACAGTCCATTCGGGCGTCGGGGTCCAGGTATCCTGCACGTATCCGGCAATCTTTACGTCATTCAGTCGGCTCTCCTGCGCCTGCCGGGCGACCGTGCCTCGCGACCGCTGCAACTCGCTGTTCAGGAGTCCCTCAAACCGGAGCGCCGAGAACTGCAGCCCCGCCGTCACCTCGTGACTGACCGAGTGGTAGTGGTCGGCGCGTATTTTGAATCCGGCGTCCGACAGCCGAACGCGGTAGTCGGACGAGAGGGAGGCGGTCGTGGTCGGCTGCACAAACGAGGCCTCCTGCGCCCGGTATCTGGAGTAATATCCCGTGGTGGTCACAAAGGTCTCGTCCCCGGCGAGGTAGCGATGCTGGGCACTGAAGGTTCGATTGTCCCAGTTTTGCGCGACCTCGAACAGAAGGTCCGCCGGCCGGAGCCACGATGAAAAGTCCAGTGAGAGATCGAACGGAAGGCGGAGGTCCAGATCGTCCCGGCCGTGATAGTAGCTGAGGGAGAGACGGTGGTTTTCCCCAAATCGATGCGAGAGCTTCGCGCTGGTGTCGAAGAACACATACCCGGTGCGGAGGGTGTCGCGGCGGCCGTTGTTTCCAGTGACGGGGTGCTGACGTCCGATCAGCTTGTCCACGTAGGAGCGCCGGCTCGACAGCATGAACGACGTGGAGGCCGCAAGGGGCGTTTCGATCCGAAATCGCCCGCTCAAGACCCCAATCGCCGCCTCGGCCTTGGGCCCCTCACGGCTTCCGTCTTTCATCTGGGCATCGAGCACCCCCGCAAGACGCCCGCCGTACTGGACGGGAAAGGTCCCGCGGTACACGTCCGTTGAGCGGAGGGTCTGGGTCTGGAAGGTCGAGATGAGGCTGAAGGCGTGCCACGGGTGATAGACGGGTGCCCCGTCGAGAAGGTACAGATTCTGGTCGGGATTGGCCCCCCGAACGCTGAGCCCGCCGCCGGTCACCTCCGATTTGCGAATGCCCGGCGTCCACTGAAGCGCCCGGAACAGGTCCGGTTCCCCGAAGGAGGGCAGCTGATTGAGCCGGTCCAGCGCCACGGACATCATGCCCGGAAGCCGCTCGTCTCCGTTCGTGTTCAGGGTGCCCGCCTCTACCACAACGCCTTCCGACTCGATGGAGGTCTGGGTCAGCGGAATCCGGGCCGCGCCGTCGCTGGCTGTGAGCGTCGTGTCCACGCTGCGGTAACCAAGATAAGAAATGCGAACCGCATAGGCCTCGGGGGGAAGATCAGACACGACGAAGTACCCGTCCCGGTTCGTTGTGGCCCCGACCTCCAGGTCCCGGAGGTAGACGTGGGCTCCCGGCAATCGCTCTCCGGTTTTGGCATCCAGGACATATCCCTTGAGCGCCCCGCGGGGCTGCTCCTGCGCATCGGCGTCCGCAGAATCGGCCACGAGCACATACTGGCCGCGGCGCACACGCTCGGCCCTCACCCCCGTGCCGTCGAGCACACAGTCGAGAGCCGTCTTCGCATCAGATCCCGCGTACGAGCACGTCGCCGTGCGGCCTTCTACGAGCCGATCCGCGTAGACGAGATCGAGGTCGGCCTGGGTCCGCACCTGCACGAGGGCCGTTTCGAGGGGCGCCTCCGTCACGCGGATCTTGATGGAGGCTTGCGCCCGGGCTCCCTCCGCGAGAATGCCTCCCCCGATGACCGCAACGACGAAGACAAACGCAGAACGCAGCACGGCCTCGCAGAAGTGACCCGAAGAGCAAAACCGACAGTCGTTCTACTCTCGGCACAGGCCTTCGTTCAGCGCCGGATGTGCACCACGAGCTCCGGCCGCGAATGCCCGTTGAACCGAAGGCACCTACCGTTCAGATATGAGAGTCGGAAGTCCGTCCTCGGCAGGCATGGCGGGCGCCGGCGACGGCCCTCAATGCCGACGCACCAGACTTGAGAGGTCGGCATGTGCTCTCCGGTCGTCACGAGGCGGGCACAAGCCGGTAGGCTCCATTCTCCATCGTGACCTCCGCCCCCAGCGTCCGGGCGACAGTCTGGAGCACCTCCGAGACCGATCGTTCCCGATCGAACGTGCCCGTAATCGGCTCATCGGCCAGGGCCGGGGCCACCGTGATGGAGGCATCGTAGTGTTCGCTTAGCCGCTGAGCCAGTGCCCGGGTCGGGGTAGACCGGAAAACGAAGAGTCCCGTCCAGTCGAGGGCCGCCGTCAGGTCCGTGCTCGCCGGGGAGGAGGGCGCCTGTCCGGGCTGAACGCGACTGCGCTGCCCCGGCTCCAGCACCACGGACGCCTCTTCGTCCTGGTCCTCCGCCTCGACGCGCACGGTTCCTTCCACCAGCACGACCTCGGTCGTGTCGTCCCTAGTGGTCACGCCGAACTGTGTGCCGAGCGCCTCCGCCCGGGCGGCCGGCGTGTTCACCACGAAGGACGCATCGTCGCGCGACCGTACATCGAAGAAGGCCTGGCCGCGCGCAAGGGTCACCCGCCGTGTATCGGCCCAAATTCGACGACCTCCCGCTCATTGGCCTCCGCGGTTATGGTTGTCCGCGACGCGTCCTCCGGTCCGTAAAATACGGCCAGTACGGCCGCCCCAAGAAGCAGGGCCGCCACGGTGAGCCGCCAGGCCCAGCGACGATCCGTCTCCTCGCGCGAGGAGGCCGGGCGCTGCGGAGGGCGCTCCTCTCGTTCGGCCTGGTGCGGACGCTCCTCGGCGGCCGCATCGACAGCACCGGGATCCTGATGCTGGGCCCAGACCGCCTCAAAGTCGGCGCGTTCGTTCTGGATGCGCTCGACCACCTGATCGAGGCCCGGAATGGCGTCGATGGCCGCGGCGATGTCGTCCCGCGCCGCGTCGAGAGCGGCCTTCTCTTCAGTCGTAAATGCGTCGTCCCGCCCTTCCTGATCGAGCGCGTACAGGACGAGAAGGCGACGGTCGGAGATTCGCTCCTGAAGACGCTGTCGCAGCATTGACCGGGCCTGACGCCATCGTGCCCAACCGTCGGCCAGCTCCGGATCATTGCGGAGCCGCTCCTTCAGTGTCGCCCGCTGCTCGGGGGAGCGATCCTCTGGAAAAAGAAGCGGTCCGTGTATGTCGTCCATAATCCCGTACATCCGATCTGTCAGCAAAAAGCGGTCCCCAAAGCTCATTGCTCCCGTTGCCGGGGTCTACGGCTTTGGTGTTGGTGTGAATTAGGCCGCTTTTCCCTTGAGGAAAGTAACATTCCGGGGATTCCTCTCACAGCCCCAAGAACCAGAGCAAGATCAGCAGTGCACTCAGTGCGTCATTCATGGTCTCGAAGGCCCGTTTCACCTGCATTTTCACCGCCGCCTCCGTGGTGTCGAGCATCTGCGCAATCTCGCGGTACAGATAGCCATACTCCCGAAGCTCCATGATGCGCCGCGCCTTCGGGGTGAGGGCTTCCAGGGCTTTTTCCACGTCCACGTGTGCACTCCGATCCTCAGGGTCTGTGGTGCGGCCGAGAGGCAGGTCGGGGTCCTGAAGGGTCTCCTTCATGTCGTAGCGCCCCCGGTAGTAGTCCTGCAGCTCGAAGAGGGCAGCCTTCATGGCAAACGACTTGAGACTGCCCGGCTTTTCGAGATCATCGAGGCTCTCGTGGACGCGCACCAGTGTATTCTGGACCAAATCGTCGACGTCGGTTTCTCCGCCAATGCGCTTGATGAAGTAGCCCCGCAGGATGGGCTCCAGGCGGCGGAGCAGTCCGTTTCGTGCCTCTTCGTCACCGTCCTGGGCCGCACGGACGCGGTTGGGGTCGAAGGCAGGCTCAGGCATAGACAGAAGCAAAAGCAACGAGCGTGCTATGACGACGGGTGCCCCCGGCCCCCTCTTCGGACGAGGCCACCCACATCCGGTGGCGAACCGACCGCCCCTCCCTCCGTACAAGTGGTGGTTTTTAGCAAATGGAGGTTGAAGCCTAACGCGCCCTCCTGCGCCGATCCCGGCGATGCGGGAATCGGTTGGTGCGGTTCCCTACGGACCAATTGGGTCCATGTGCCTCACTGTCGCCTGCAGGCGATTCGGGACTGCACGCTGCGGCACCTCCTGACCGTCTTGCATCGCACATACTGTCCCACTCAAGTTTCTGTACGATTATGAGTTTGTACGATTTGCACGACGCAACACTCAACGACATGGACGGAGAGGGGTTCGCCTACTCCGAAAAAACCGTGTATGGAAAGGCCTACAAAGGGGTCTTCTTCGGAGAGGACGAAGGGGAAATTGAGCTGCTTGCCGACGGAGAAGAGGACGCAACGTTCGAGGGCATTCTGTACGACCGGAGTCGTGAACGGGAGAAGAGCTTCTCGGTGGAGGTGACGGACGTGGTGAGCACTCCTTCCGGCGAGCGCGCCGACTTTGTCGCCACGGAGAAGCCATAGCTGCCCGGCGCACTGGCCTGTGCAATGGGCTGGAGGCAGCAGTGGCTGGATCGAGGAGGTCAGGACCGAAATTATTCGGACCGGCCTCCTTTTCTTTTTCGCCCCGGCCCAACCGGGCCACTCGATCACCACCCTCCGCCCGACGTATCTGCCTCTCCTTCTGTGGAGCCCTCCCCCTCTTCGGGGTACGAGATGACGCCCAGCCGCACCTCCACGATCCCTTCCCGAATCATCTCCAACTGGCGAGCGGCGGCCTTCGAGAGGTCGATGATGCGCCCGCGCTTGAACGGGCCTCGATCGTTGATGCGCACCACCACAGAAGGCTCGCCGGCGTGGTCGATACGCGTGACGCGAACCCGGGTCCCGAACGGGAGACTCGGATGGGCGGCTGTGAGCTGCTTATGATCGTAAATCTCCCCGTTGGCCGTCGTCCGCCCTACGAATTTGTCTGCGTAGTAGCTGGCCGTCCCCTGTTCTTCGGGAAGCCCGCGTTCCCCCGCGTGCTGGGTGGCAGCACAGGCCATGAGCAACAGGCCAAACGCAAGCCCTGCCCACCGAGGGAGGCCTGTTCCCCATGCTGGGGCGAGACGAATCCGCATGAATCTGAAGCAGGTGGCTGGGCAAAGACGAAATCGCCACTCGGACAGGAAGCGCTGGTGCAAGGTTCCAGAACACGCCTCCCTGCACCGCAAACGATGACGCTGCCGTCGGGCCCGCGACGGTGGATGGCAGGGATCGGACCAGAGCTGTTCGTCTCCATACTTATTCGTCTCCGTACTTATCTGAAACGTTTGCGTACAAACGCCAGCCCCCCTTCTTTTCGGGGGCCGACGAAGGAACTGCCCCCCGTTCTGCAATTTCAAGAACTCCGAAGCTGATTCTGGTCTTTCGGTAGACTTGTATGCTTGGCACGATTGGCGAATTTCTGCTTCTCACCGCCTTCGTGGCGTGTGGGGTGTCCGCGGTTGCATTTTTCTGGGCGGCCCGTAGCGACGAGACCTCCCCTGTCGCCACCGCCTGGAAACGTACGGGCCGCTGGGCTTGGGGCACCGTGAGCGCCACCATCGGCGCCACGTCCGGCGTGCTCTGGTACCTCCTTTTCACCCACCAGTACCAGTACGCCTACGTCTACCAGCAGTCCTCCAACGACCTTCCGCTGCACTACCTGTTTTCTACGTTCTGGGCGGGGCAGGAAGGTTCGTTCCTTTTCTGGGCCCTCATGATGTGTGTCGTGGGCGGCCTCCTCATCACCTACGTCCAGCGGGAGTACGAGACACCGGTGATGGCTGTGGTCGGCCTTTGCCAGCTCTTTCTTCTTTCGATGATCGTGGGGCTGCAGTTCGGACCGGTCGAGATCGGCTCCTCTCCGTTCATGACCCTATCGGAGAAATTCACCGATGCGCCCGTCTTTCAGCAAAACCCCGGCTTCGTGCCGGCCGACGGCCAAGGGCTTAACGACTTACTGCAAAACCCCTGGATGACGATCCATCCGCCGGTGCTCTTCCTGGGCTTCTCGGCGATGGTGGTGCCGTTTGCCTTTGCCGTGGCGGCCCTCTGGAAAGAACGGTACACGCAGTGGGTGCGGCCGGCCCTCCCCTGGACGCTGTTTGCCGTCGCGGCTCTGGGTGTGGCCATCGCAATGGGCGGCTACTGGGCGTACGTCACGCTCTCGTTCGGGGGCTACTGGGCCTGGGACCCCGTCGAAAACTCGTCGCTCGTCCCCTGGCTCCTCGGCGTGGCGGCCTTCCACACGATGCTGGTGCAGAGGAAGAGCGGGTCGAGCCAGAAGGCGTCTCTCCTTCT
>PXSY01000046.1:5510-6987 GCA_003023125.1 Bacteroidetes bacterium QH_10_64_19 | reverse complement strand
GATCTAACCGGTCCGCTGAACGGCCAGCCTGGACGACGATGGAGAAAGCGGACGCCTGCAATGGCCGCTGGGCTCACCGTACATCAGCTTCCGGGCGACCTCTTGCAGCTTCTGCGTGGCGTGGACGTACGCCATCTCCGGCACCACCTCGTCCCCGCAGCCCTTAATGACAACCGGCTTGTCCTCATATGCCGACCAGTCTTCGTCTGCGAGGGTTTCCGCATAATACTCGCGGCGGAGGTCGTCTGCGCGGCCGATGGTGGTGGAACGGGCCGTGTCCTTCAGCTCCGAGGCGATCAGCATGTAGCCCCAGGTCGGCACGATGGCGTCCGTCGAACAGTGGAGCGCCACGTGTTCGTCCTCGTACTGGGACCAATCATGCTCGTCTACGTCCTCCCGGAATTTCTTCTCTTTCAGCATCAGGCCCTCCACGAGAAAGGGGCTAATGTCGAGTTCCGTGACGGGGTGGTCGTCCCACAGATCCGCGAGGTTGTACACTTCAATCTCGCCCTGAGCAACGCGGTTTTCGAGGGGTTCCATGATGACAGGAGATTGGTGCGGAGTCAGCAACGCGAATCCTTCAGAATGCAGTCAAATCGGTGGGGCACAGCGTGGGTTTCTCCGGGCCGCCGGCCGGGCACCTCAACCATCTTCCGCCGGCGTTTCTCCCGCATCTTCGTCCTCTTCGGTCTCGACGAGCGCGTACATCGACTCCATCGGAACATCGACCTCCGTGTGAGGAGGACCCGCGACGGAGAGGCAATCCAGTACTCTTGAAGGCTGTCGAGTTGGAGGTAGGCGTCGAGTTTGTCCTCGTGGTCGCGATCCGAGGTGGACTCGGAGGTCACTTCAACCAGCAATTCCGGATTCACGAGCGACGGCGGCGACTCGTCGGTGTACTCGGGCGGCCCGCATACGACCACGACATCGGGATACACGTATCGTCCATCGGCGAGCTTCACGCGCTGATCCGACGTGAAGCTGCGGCATTCTCGGGGACGGATACGGGTGTGGAGTTCTGTCCGGACGTTGTCCTTCACCAGATTGTGAGGGGGCGTGGCCCCGGCGAGGGCCCAGACGCGCCCGTCGAGGTACTCGTAGCGAACCTCGTCGGCCTCGGCGTCGAGAGTAAGATACTCCTCCACGGTCGTCCGGCGGGGGGCGACGGCGGTGCTCATGGCGCCTCTAAAAGATGACTAAAAAAGAGCAAGACTCCTCAACGTCCTTGCTGCTTCCAGGTTCGCTACAGCGGCCGCTTCAGGAGACGTCGCGGTGGCGACATTGCCGAGCGAATCGTCCGTGACCACGCAGCGTGGTTTTATGAGCTGTTGCCATCGGTGCTCCGCCGCGTCGTCGATCTCGTCCGAGGTGGCAAGACGGGCCAGTTCGCGACTGAGGTCGACCTATCGGTCGATCCGGAGGGATGCGGGCCGGGCTTCCGCCTTTCTGGTGCGGCTGACGTCCGTCATATCGGTGA
>PXSY01000046.1:0-5499 GCA_003023125.1 Bacteroidetes bacterium QH_10_64_19 | reverse complement strand
TCTAGTGCGGCTGACGTCCGTCGTATCGGTGAAGTCGTGCCGAACCTGCTGAAGAGCGGTTCTTTCAAAAACCGATCAGGGACGTTTTAACAGCCTTGACCACCGTAGTCTATCGATCCTCACTCGTTGGTCATCGGGCGGGGGAAGACTGTGAGAAACATCTCCCGAGGGACACAAGCAGAGAACGAGTCGGGGTCGCCGTCAGGCCGGCGTGATTTCGTCGCGGAGCCGGTCGAGGTACTCCCGGAGGAAGACGGCGCGGCGTTCCGCCTCGGCGCGTCCCGCCTCGGTTTGCATGGTGTCGGGGAGGCGGAGCAGCTTGGCGTAGAAGTGATCGAGCGTGTAGGTGTCGTCGTCGGGGGCGCGGTCGTCGCAGAAGGGGTCGTTGGGATCGTACAGCGACTGATCCAGCGCTCCGCCCACCGTGAAGCACCGGGCAATGCCGATGGCCCCAAGCGCATCGAGCCGATCGGCGTCCTGCACGACCTTGGCCTCCGTGGTGTCGGGGGCGACATCGCCCGAATAGCTATGGGCGGCGATGGCGTGCTCGATGTCGGGAATCCACTGCTCGGGGTAACCTTCGCTTTTCAGAAACGTCCGGGCGGCCTCCGCCGCGCGGCGCGACGCTTCGGCCCGGTCGGGGGCGTCCTTGGGCACGACCACGCAGTCGTGAAGCCAGGCGGCAGGGACGACTACGTCCATCTGTGCCTCTTCGTCCTCGGCGAGGCGGCGCGCCGTCGTCACTACGCGGATCACGTGAGCCCGATCGTGGGCAGCGTCGGCATCGGCGGCCTGGGCGTCCAGGAAGTCGGCGAACCGGTCCGTCCAGATCGACCAGCTGTCGGGGGAAGGCATGAGTGCGTCCCGTTGAGGGGTCGCGTTGAGGATGGTGGGGGACGCGTCGACGGTGCGGGGCCAGGACCTACTGAGGTGGTGACGACGTTCACGAAAGAACGTTGAGGCTTGCTGAATCTTCCTTCACGGATTCTCTTGCGCAAGAGGCCCCGTTATCCGATGGCTCAGATGGACATAACGCCCGTGCAGAGCGACGATGACTGGGCAAGGGCCCGGTCCATTCGCAAGCGGGTCTTCATCGACGAACAAGACTGCTCCCCCGATGAAGAGTGGGACGGATACGACGACACGAGTCGTCACGTGCTTGGGTGGATCGACGACGAGGCCGTGGCCACGGCCCGATGGCGCACCGTGCCGTACGACGAAGAGATTGTTGCCAAACTTGAGCGCTTTGCTGTTCTGCCCGATCATCGCGGACAGGGATACGGCACGCAACTCGTCCACTCAGTGATGCAGGATGCCCGCCGGGCCGGGTTCGACACGTTCCTGGTCCATGCCCAGTCGCACCTGAAGGACTGGTACGAGGACCTCGGCTTTCACTCCACCGGCCAAACCTTTGAGGAGGCCGGTATCCCTCACGTGGCGATGGTCAGACAGGAGAACAGCCAGTAAGCATCGAGGGGAGCAAGGGCCGCTCTCCAGCCCCGCAGGACAGAGTTATTCGTAAAATCCGGCGCTGGCAATTTCTGGGTTGACCTGGACGGTCACGTCCTCCAGAAGGGCATTAACCTGATCCTCAACCGTCTGCTTCCGGCGCTCCTGGGTCATTTGCTTCCGGGCCTTCGCCTCCTCCATCGGCTCCCCGGCGTTCGTGAGGCGAATTACGTGGAAGCCGAACTGAGTACGTACCGGCTCCGGGGCTACATCGCCCGAATCGGACAGCGCATAAGCGGCGTCGGCGAACTCTTCGACCATCCGGTCGCGCGTAAAGAACCCGAGATCGCCGCCTTTCTGAGCGGACGGGCCCTGACTGTGACGCCGGGCCAATTCGGAAAAATCAACATTTTCCATCTGCGCGCTGTCCACGAGGGCCGCGGCCGCCTCTCGGGCCGAATCGATCTTCGTTTGGGGCGCGTTCTCTCCCACCTTCAGGAGAATGTGCTGAGCCCGAATGCGACGGTTTTCCTCACTGTACGCCTGCACCTCGTCGTCAGACGGCTCCTCGTAGTTCTCGGCCATCTGCTGCTGCAGGGCTTGCTGTCGGAGTCGGTCGGCCAGCAGGCTGCGGACCGAGTCGACCGTCATGCCCGTCTGAGCTAGTTGCTGCCGAAACTGCTTCTCACTCTTGTAGCGCTGTTTCAGCTTGGCGAGTCGGGCGGACACCTGCGTGGTGTCGGCGTTGATGTCCTGGGCTTTCGCCTCGCCCCGAAGGGCGTGTTGCCGGGCGAAGCCGCGGATGAGCTGTCGGTGCGTCTCCTGCATGTCGGATTGCTGGGAGGGAGAGCGGCGCTGCATGGTGGTCTTTATCTGGCGCCGGTAATTCTGAGCCGATAGGGTGTCAGTGCCGTAGTCGGACGACACGACGACGGCCACCGTGGAGTCGGAAAGGGCGTCACCCACTTGGTAGGGAACGTCCGCGGTTGTCGAGTTGGAGCTATTCTCGTTGCCGCAGCCGGCCAACAGACCAAGGGTCAAAAGGGGAAGGACGAGAAGGGAGAGGGCGCGACCAAATACGTTCGAGACGGGCATAGACGAGCAGTTCAGTGGATAGGTAGATCAGGACGAAAACGATGGCGACGAGAGCCGTGGGGCCGAGTCCCCGATAAGCTATGGATGCACAAATGCACTTATTGGCAGATGGCCTGCCGCGTTCGTCTAGCCTGGTCTAGGACGCCGGCCTCTCACGCCGGTAGCACGGGTTCAAATCCCGTACGCGGTACGTCCCGACGTTTTTTCGAGGCGCTGACCTTCCTCCTCCCTCCCCCCAGGTCAGCGCCTCATTTTTTTGTGCTCATACCGTTTTGACGTCATCGTGTCGGCTCGAGCATGAACCGAGGTCGGAAGACGAGAAATGGACGACTTTCTGTAACTCCATAACGTTCAGCGTCTTAACATTACAATGTTTGGCGTCCCGAACTCGTCCCGAAGGGGCAAATCCTACTGATCCTGCCGACATTTTCTACTAAAGTCCGCACTATAAGCGATTGCGCGAGGCTCGTGCAAAAGAAAAAGCGGCGACCCCGAAGACTCGGAACCGCCGCTGCAGTCTTCAAAGCGTTTGTGGGAACTACTCATCTTCGTCGGCCGCGTCCAGGTCGGTGTCCGGCGCGCCGTTCGGCTGAAGGCCCTTGAGGCCCTTGAGGTTGTCCGGATTGAGGACGTTATCGACGAGCCCGTACTCGTTGGCTTCTTCGGCGCTCATCCAGTAGTTGCGGTCGGCGTCAGCTTCGATCTGATCGATGTCCTTGCCAGTGTGCAGGGCCAGAATTTCGTAGAGGCGCTGCTTCAGCCACATGATCTCCTCGGCCTGAATCTCGATGTCGGAGGCCTGTCCTTCGGCCCCGCCCATCGGCTGGTGGATCATGACGCGGGAGTTGGGAAGGCACGCCCGGTTTCCATCTTCCCCGGCGGCCAGTAGCACCGAGCCCATCGACGCCGCCAGCCCCACGCAGATGGTGGAGACGGGGGCCCCCACGTACTGCATCGTGTCGTAAACCCCAAGACCACTGTAAATGACGCCGCCCGGCGAGTTGACGTAGAGGTTGATGGGCTTCTCAGAGCTTTCGCTCGTCAGGTAGAGGAGTTGCGCAACTGTGAGGTTGGCGATCTGGTCGTTGATCGGGGTGCCGATGAAGACGATTCGCTCCTTCAGCAGCCGACTGAAAATATCATATGCGCGCTCGCCCCGAGTCGTCTGTTCGACGACCATGGGAACGAGCCCCGACATGGGCTGGTCACCCATGTCCCCGTCGTGAATGCTTCCGGGAAGAGAGGTCAGGCTCTTGCTGAACTTGACAAAGTCGTCAACCATGACGGCAAAGTGCGTTCCTGAAAATCTCAATATGGATCAAAGCCGAACCGCGGGAGACGGGCGGTGGTTCCCCCAAGACGCGTCGGAGCCGAGTCTATACGCGGTCGTTACGGCGCAACGCGCTGGTGACTCTGTTGCTGCTTCTGCATCTCTTCCTGAAATTCCTCACGGCTCTTGGGTTGCACGTCGAGGCGGTCGAGCAAGAGGTCGTACACCTTATCACTCAGGACCTGCTGCTCTACCTGCTCCATCATGTCGGGCATCGAGCGGTAGAACTGCTGGATCTGCTGAGCGGACACGTCCTCCTCGCCGTCGGACTGCTCAGCGAAGAACGCCTGGAGCTCCTCGTCGGTGACCTCCAGGCCTTCTTCTTCGATGATGGTGTCCCGAATTAACATCCACCGTCCCTGATTCTCGGCGTCGCGGCGGTTGCGCTGACGGAAGTGCTCCTCGTCGAAGTCCTCAGGCCGCTCGCCGTCGTTTTCCTCCTCCACCTGCTTGACGAACGAGTCGAGGTACCCCTCGATGACCGATTCAGGAACCGGAACGGGGTGGAGCTCCAGCATCTTGTCAATCACCGCACCCTGCACCATCTCGCGGGCTCGCTCGTCCCAGGCCTTCTGCAGGCGCTTGCGGACATTCTCCCGGAAGGCCTCCGGGTCGTGAAACTCGCCTTCGGAGGCGCGGCGGACAAACTCCTCGTCGAGCGGCGGCAGATCACCTCCTGGGGAAGCCTGACCCGGAAGGTGGTGCCGGCCTTTCGGCCCACGAGCGCCTCGCGAAGTTCTTCCTTCAAGCGCTCGTCGTCGAGGAAGAACGTGAGATCCTCATCCTTGTCCCCAATGATGGGCGTGTCCGTCTGCGGGTCGATGCGCTGGAGGTCGACGTTCACGTAGTCGGCGTCGCCAGCGGGCTCGTCTTCGAGCGGGAGCAGGTCCGCCTCCTCCTTGCGAAGCCGCTCAATTTCTTCCTCCACGTCCTCCTCCGTGACCTCGGGATCGAGCATCGGGATCTCCACGGCCGAGAGGTCCTGCAGCTCCACCTGGGGCCGCACGCCGAACCGAATGGTGGCCTGGAGGTCCTCATCGAGTTCGTAGCTGAGATCTACGATCTCGGGCTGTCCCAGGGGCTCGATGTCGTCATTTTGCTCGACCTCCTGCTCAAACACCTCCTGAACATACTGCTCGGCCACGCGGTAGCCGATCGCCTTTCCGTGCATCTTCTTCACCAGTCCCAGTGGGGCTTTGCCCTTGCGGAAGCCCTGCACGTCCATGTTCTTTCGCTGGGCCTTCAGGGCCTGCTTGAGCTTGGGCTTCAGGTCCTGGGCCGTGGCGTGCAGTTCCAGTTCGTACTCGACCGGAGACGCCTTCGAGATCGTGGTGTCCATAACCGACGGGAAGACATTGCGCTGAGACGACGAGAGCAGCAGGCGGGCATCATTCACAGAAGTGGTGTTCTCCCGCTGTAACTGAACATCACTGAAATGCGTGGGCCGGAAGAAAGATTAGCTTGGGAGTCCTGCAGGCGACTCCTGACGGTGGAAACCCCACAAATCCCGGATGAAAAGCAGACGTGCGTGACGCGTAAGGAGTGATGCGTGATGAGTGACGCATACCGTGGAAGGCATGATCGGGGGCGTCTTCACGCATCACGTTCCACGCATCACGTTCCAC
>PXSY01000045.1 GCA_003023125.1 Bacteroidetes bacterium QH_10_64_19 | reverse complement strand
GTACGGGGCGGCGGGTAGCGACCCCATCGTCGATTCTCGGCCGTATAACTACCATCTCTTTCTCCCGCCGCCCCTCCCCTAATTGGGGAATGATGATGTCTCTCTGACGTCTATACGATCTTCCCGGCCCTCGTCGGGCGTTACCCATCGACCCACACGGTCTTGGCATTGACGAACTCTTGGATGCCGTGGTGGGACAATTCGCGGCCATAGCCGCTGTCCTTGATGCCGCCAAAAGGCAGGCGCGGGTCGCTCTTCGTCATCTCATTGACAAAGGCACACCCCACGTCCAGGGCACGAGCCATCCGTTCTCCCTTGTCGAGGTCTGACGTAAAAATGCTCCCCCCGAGGCCGAACCGCGTGTCGTTTGCGAGGGCCACCGCATGGTCGGCATCCTCCGCCGCCACGACGGACGCGACCGGGCCAAAAATCTCCTCCTCAAAGGCAATCGTCCCCGGCTCGACGTGCGTGAGCACTGTAGGCGCGTAGTAGAATCCGTCTCGGTCAAGCATATGCCCCCCGACCGCAGCGACTGCTCCCTCGCCGATGGCCCGCTCCACCTGGTCGTGCACCTCGACACGAAGGTCACGGCGTGCCATAGGCCCAACATCGGTCGCCTCTTCCGTCGGATCGCCCACCGTAAGGGCCTTGACCGTCTCCATCAGCCGAGTCGTGAAGTCGTCGAGAACCGGACGCTCGACGATGAACCGCTTCGCCGCAATGCAGCTCTGCCCATTGTTTTGCATGCGGGCCGTACAGCCCACGGAGGCCGCCGCGTCGAGGTCGGCATCGGCGCAGACGATGAAGGGATCGGAGCCCCCGAGCTCGAGCACTGTTGGCTTCACCTGCGCGGCGGCCTGCCGCGCAACGGCCTTCCCAGCGCCGACGCTTCCGGTAAGGGTGGCCCCGCGCACCCGGCGGTCATCGAGCACCTCCCCCACGGTTTCCTCATCGATCCGGAGGACCTGTAATTCATGGTCGGAAAACCCGGCCTTCCGAATCACGGTCTCAATGGCGTGCGCACAGCCGGTGACACTGGACGCGTGCTTCAACAGAACGGTGTTTCCCGCCATCAGGGCCGGGGCTCCGAAGCGAAAGAGCTGCCAGAAGGGAAAATTCCACGGCATTACCGCCAGAATGGGCCCGAGCGGCTCGTGGGTCACGTAGCTTTTGCGAGCGTCAGTCTCTACAGGCTCGTCGGCGAGGAAGTCAGCCCCATGCTCGGCGTAGTACCGACAGACCCACGCGCACTTTTCGGCCTCCGCCTCTGCCTGATCGATGGGCTTGCCCATCTCCTCGGTCATGAGTGCTCCGTAAGAATGAGCATTCTCCTCCAGCAGATCGGCGGCTCGCCGGAGCCGCTCGGCCCGTTCGGGAAAAGAGCGCTCTCGGTTCGTGGCGAACCCAGTCGTTGCCCGATCGAGCCGCCGGTCCACCTCTTCGGCCGTGTGAAGGGGATACTGGTCAATTTCTTCGCCCGTCGCAGGATTCGTGGAAATGAGGGCCATGATTTGTGTGCATCTATTCGAAAGTGCCTGGAAGGGCCATTCAGACGATCATCCGTCAACAGGTGATCCTCTCGCGGATCGTCCGATGTCTTCGTAGAGTCATTAGATCCCGCAGTCGCCTTCTGCGTTAAGGGAGACTGTCGGTGCGATTTTCAGGACCACTCCCTTCCCGAATGAGCGACTCCTTCCTCCCTTCTGAGATTGACGTGCCCCGGCCCGAGGTCGAGCAACTGGTCGGTCGTTCCATCGACGACCTGTCCCTTTACCGGCGCGCCCTGACTCATCGATCCGTGCTCCGCGTGCATCCAGATAAGTCCCTGCGGTCGAACGAACGCCTCGAATTTCTGGGGGATGCGCTTCTCGATCTCGTGGTGGGGGAGGTGCTCTACGAGCGATTTCCGGACAAAAACGAAGGCGCCCTCACGCGCCTCCGAGCTCGCCTCGTCAGTGAGCGTCCACTGGCCACCTACGCCCGCCGCCTGGACTTGGGCACGCACTTGCTGATGAGCGACAACGCCGCCCGCGGGGAGGCTCGCGACAATCCGAGCATCCTGGCCGACGCGTTCGAGGCCCTGGTCGGTGCTGTGTACCTGGACCAGGGATACGATAGCGCCCAGTCTTTCATTCGGGAGACCGCAATCGCCCCCTTTGATCTGGCGGACCTGGCCAGCCGGGACGAAAACTACAAGAGCCAGCTTCTGGAATACATGCAGGCCCGGGGCCGCCCGCAGCCGACCTACCGCGTGGTTCACGAAGAAGGCCCGAGCCACGACAAGACATTTACAGTCGAAGTGCGCGTGGGCAGCACTGTCCACGAACAAGGAACGGCCGACACCAAACAGGACGCCGAGCAGCAGGCCGCCCGCCGTACGCTGGAGAACATTGCGTCCCAGGAGTCTGGATCGTAGTGTGAGATCACCGTGTCGCCGCAGCGAACGCTTCCGCGTTTGACTTACACCCCTCTCATTCTCCCATGCCGGCTCTTTCCGACGCACTCGACTTCGCCCTCCACCTGGCCGAGGTCGCCGAAGACGAAATTCTCCCGCGCTTCCGCACCGTCAGCGTCCGCCGTAAGCCCGACGGGACGGAGGTGACGGAGGCCGATCGTGCGGCTGAGCGCATCATGCGCGAGCGACTGGCCGACACCCATCCTAGCCACGCCGTTCTTGGGGAAGAGTTTGGCGAGAGCGGCCCCGACGACGCCCGGTACTGCTGGGTGCTAGACCCTGTGGACGGCACGGCGGGATTCACGATCGGGGTCCCTCTCTTCGGCACGCTCGTGGCCCTGCTGGAGAACGGCGAGCCGATCGTTGGGGTGATTCACTTCCCCGCCATCGACGAAACCGTCTGCGCGGCACGAGAGCAGGGCTGCCGGTTCCGCACGGAAGACGAGGAGACACAGGTATCAGTGGATCCAGTGGGCGCGCTGGACGCCGCCACGGTTACCACCACGGCCCTACACAGCTCCGACGTAATGGCGAACGCCGACCAGACGCCCTACCGGCTCACCGATCTCGTCCGCCGGGCCAATAAGTTTCGGTTCGTGACGGACTGTCTTCAGCACGCCCTCGTGGCGCGGGGCCGCACCCATGCGGCCGTCGACACCCTCATGCATCCCTGGGACATTGCGGCACTGGTGCCCTGCGTACGGGAGGCCGGGGGCGTAGCCCAGCCGCTCGACGCGGACGAAGAGGATGTTGTATTCGGGGGAAGCCTCGTGACGGCCGGAAGTGAATCGCTCTTGCGGACAATCCGGACGCTTCTCCAGCCTGACTGACTGATCGGGCGAGTCTGGCTCTTCCTGGGAGACCGACCCGAAGAAGAACGTTGCTGTCAGCCAAACCCTGATGGCTTTACCCCTCCATACCTCCGCACTTTCCTCCTTATCCACCGTGACCGACCGTCTCCAGACGCTGGACCTCCACTTCCAGGACCAATCCCAAGTCATTGCGTCCTACCTTTTGCCCCACGCCGGCGGTGCGGCCCTCATCGAGACCGGCCCTGGCTCCACGTTTCCCACGCTGCAGGCGAAGCTCGCCGACCACGGCCTGACTCCCGCAGACGTGTCGGAAGTGCTGCTCACCCACATCCACCTCGACCATGCGGGCGCCGCTGGTCACTTCGCCCAGCACGGCGCCACTATTTATGCACACCACGTGGGCGTGCCTCACCTGTTGAATCCGGACAAGCTTCTGGCGAGCGCCACGCGCATCTACGGCGACGACATGGACCGGCTCTGGGGCGAGATGCACCCCGTGCCGGAGGACCAGCTCGTCGCCCTCGAGGACGAAGACACCATCACTCTTGGGGATCATACGGCCCTGGCGCTCGACACGCCGGGGCACGCCTCGCATCACATGAGCTACGTGATCGGGGACACCTGCTTCACCGGGGACGTGGGAGGGGTTCGCATTCCCGGGGACACGTACGTCGAGCTTCCGCTGGCACCGCCCGAGATCCGGCTCACCCACTGGCGCGAAAGTCTGTCGCGTCTGCACGCCGCAATCGATCGCCACGGCATCTCGCGCATTGCGCCCACTCACTTTGGCGTCTACGACGACATCTCGGCCCACCTCGATCGCCTTTCCGAGGCCGTCGACGCGGCGGACGAGTGGACGGCGTCTCACCTTCCCGACCTCGCCGACGATCCCGAGGCCCTCGAAGAAGCGGTCACTGCGTGGATGCACGACCTCGCAGCCACCAATGGGGTCGACGACGAGGCCTGGGAGCGCTACGAGATGGCCAATCCGAGCTGGATGGCCGCACCGGGTCTCCGGCGGTATTGGCGAAAGCACCGGGACTCGCCGCCCTCTTGATCCGGATTGCACACCCATGCAGGGGGACAACTGCGTATTTCGTATTGCGTATTCCTTCTGTCAGTACGACTCAACACGGAATCCGTAAAACGCAATACGCAGTAGCTACTCTCCCCCGGCCTCGGGAAGCGTAATCTCTGGCTCGTCCGGATGGGGGCGGTAGAGAAGCGCCGTGCTGCCGATGGTGCGCACCACCTGCACGTCGTCGAGGGCCGTGGCCACTGCCTCCGCTACGTCGCGCACATCGCGGGGCGCGTTGTCGAGCACCCGGATGGTCACCAGTTCTCGCGTATTGAACGTTTCGCGGACAGACGCCTCCACGGCGTCGGTGAAGCCCTCTTTGCCGATGTGCACCAGAGGATCTTGATCGTGGGCGATGGAGCGCAGATGGGCGCGCTGGCGGGAGGTGAGGCGGTCGGACATGGGAGTCAGGGAGCGTCGAGGAGCGGCATCACGTTGGGAAGTGCTGTACGTACAGAGCCGCGGCGGGTGCCCCATCACAGGGCCTTCGCGCGGCGGTCCGTATCGTTTTCACGTGCCGAGCTGGAATACTCGACACGACGCCGGGCTCGCATTCGTCCGCCGATCCGCTCTCGCGCCTGCGGTCAAGCGCAGTACCGAAGCGCCGTCCGGACGAGAATGCGCGTCAGGTCCTCCACGGATGTGGGGTCGACCCATTCTTCCGTCGTGTGCAATCCGTCGCCCACCGGCCCACGCACGACGCTCTCCGTTCCCGCCCCGGCCAGCAGCGCCGCCGCATCCGTCTAGGACGTCTACCCCACGTTGGGCGGGAGCTGCCTCAGCACAGCGCCCGCACCGCGGCCGACTGGGCCGCGAGGCTCGCCTTCATGTCCCGCGCGCCTCGACCGTACATCCGCCCATCGTTGATTCGCGGCGAAAACGAATCCCCGCTGGAGAGATTCGACCGCTTCGTACTGACGAAAGACCTGCCCGAACACGGCCTTCGCGCCGGAGTCCTCGGTAGCATCGTGATGGTGCACGATCCCAGCGGTCAGGAGGACGACACCGGACGGTCTGTGCTGTCTCGCGGAGCGAATGTGCTGGAGGCGAAGAACGTCGAGGATGATCAGTCGAGGAGCGCATCTGCGACGCTCGATAAATCGGGAACCGTGAGGACCGGGTCGGTCTGTGGGGTCGGTGGATCGAAGCGCGTGCCGTACCGCTGCACCCACACGCACGAGATGCCCATTCGTCCGGCGGGGATCACATCGTAGTAGACACTCTGGGCCACATGGAGCATTCGATTGGGCGGCACGCCGAGGCGGGTGAAGGCCGTCTCAAAGGGCGCCAGGTCCGGCTTGTACGTGCCCACCTGCTCGCCGGTAATCACGTCGTCGAACTCGACGCGGAGGTGCCGGGCCGTGTCGCGGAAGAGGTCATCGTCGACGTTCGACACGACGGCGAGGCGAAAATCGTCGCTCAATCGACGAAGAGACTCGTTCGTATCGTCAAAGGGCGGCCAGTCGCCCACCGAGTCGGCGAAGCGCTCGACCTCGGCGTTGGTAGGGCTGACGCCGAACTGGATTCCGATTCGCCGCGCTACGCGTCGCAGCACGTCCCGGTACTGGACGTAGCCCCCAGATTCCACGTCCTTCTCCAACTGGCCGTACTGGCGGAACAGATCGTCGTCGTCAACCTCCACGTCGTGGGCGCGCAGGATCGGTTGCAGGGCCGTCGAGATGCCGGTGGCCCAGTCGATGAGGGTGCCGTAGCAGTCGAAGGTGAGGAGGTCGTACTGGTCGGGATCGAGGGGCATGCCAGAGTCGAAGATGATCAGATTGGAAGACGCCACGGGAACGTGCAGCGTCAACGTCCTTCTCCTCGCCGAACCTGCAGCTTCTCAGCCCGCAACGGCCCGCACGGAGACCGACCACAGCCTTTCATGCTTCTGAAGATGGACGTATGCAGACAGAAGGCACGAGGTCCCCTCTTCGCCGCGAGCGGACTACGAGACGGCCGGCTCGGGATGATCCCTCCGAACGGTCCATATGATGCAGAGCAGCACCAGGAGCATTCCGCCTTGCAGAACGGCCAGCCCGAGGAAGGCCGGGCCCCAGCCCAGCAGATCCGCCGCCGCGCCCGTCACCACACTGCCGGTGGCCCCGAGCACCATGTAGGCCGAGCGAATGAGCCCGAACCCGGCACTGCGCTCCTCCGCGTCCAGGTGATCCATAAACTTGGGCAGAAGGGCCGCGCCCCAACACATCGCCATACCGGCCGCAACGACGCCCGTCCCCACCATCCATTCTCCTGCCCCGACGACAAGCACCGTGTAGCCAGCCCCCCCGAGTCCGAGAACCAGGGCCGCAGCCGGATATCGGTCCACGCGATCGGAGAGGGACCCGAGCGCGGGCTGGCCAAGGCCCTGCACCGCGAAGTAGACAGAGAAGAGAAGCCCGGCCAGGGGTTCGGAGTAGCCGTGATATTCAATCAGAAAGGCGGGCAGGAAGGACGCGGTGGCCTGCCACACGAACGCGCCCGCCACGGAGAGCCCGAGCGTCCAGGCAATGGGCGGGCGGGCCAGAAGTTCGAGGAGGGGCCCGCCCCGGAGCCGACCCCAGACCGGCTCGTCGGGACGGACGGGCCGGACACGAGCGAGCGCCTCCTCCCCTACCTCGAGGAGGTCCTCGGGACGGGCGACGAGGTGTACGTCCTCAACTCGCTGGAGGGCGGGGACGACACGTTGGCGGAGGACATCGGCGAGGGCGAGGAAGCC
>PXSY01000044.1:1874-4006 GCA_003023125.1 Bacteroidetes bacterium QH_10_64_19 | reverse complement strand
CGGCCGTCCGGAAGCTCGTCGGGGCGGCGGGCCTGCCAGGCCTCCAGCCGATCTTGGGCGGTGGCGACGGCCTCATCGAGGTCCGGGATGTCGTCCGGCGCCTCGACGTACGGGTCCAGTTCTGGGTGCCCGCACAGGCGCTCGAAATAGCCCTCCAGGTCCTCCGGCTCCACCCCGAGGTCCGTGAGGGCCTCGATGCGCTCGGGCTGATCGGCGCGGACGAACCGGAGGTAGCGCTGCCAGGCCTGCTCGCGAAGCTCCCGCTCCTCCCGGTCGCCCAGCCCCGCGACGAATCCCGGCGGGAGGTCCGCCGCAATCGGGCGCTCGCGGAGAAGGCGGGCACAGAAGGCGTGGACGGGGCCGATGAAGGCTTTCTGTGCGTCCCGGAGTGCGCGGGACACCCGGCGCTGCTGGGGACTGTCGTCGGGAAGCCGCGCCTGCGCCTGCCGCAGCTCCTCGTAGAACCGCGTGCTCATCTCCCCGGCTGCCTTCCGGGTGAAGGTGATGGCCGTGAGGTCGTCTACCGGCACACCCGAGCGGACGAGGGCCACCATCCGCGCCACGAGGGCCGTCGTTTTTCCGGAGCCGGCGGCGGCGCGCACGAAGAAATTGGTGTCCGGCTCGAACGCCGACAGGTCCGGCACCCCGTCCTCGTCCCACGGGCCAATTCGGCGGCGCACGGCGGCGTCATCGTAGGTGTCTGCGGGACCGGTGGAAGCGGAGGCGGTCATGCAAGAAAAGTTAGGAGAGCGAATAAGATACGTTCGCGGCGGTCCGTCGTCCGCGGTCGGCAGTCATGTAGCTGAAGAGGGAGCCCGTCGCCCCCTGAGAGTGAGAGCAACTACTTGAAGGACGGCGGACGCGGACGGTCCTCGGGATACGTTTTCTGTGTGAGCGTGCGGCTCCGATCCGCGAGATCGCGGAAGATCCGGTCGTAGCCCCGGTACCGCCACGCATTTCGGTATCGGGCCTTGGGATGCATCGGAAAACTGCCCCGGGCCGCCAGATCGCTGAGCCGTTGGAGGCACCGTTCCACCGCCGTCCGGTGATCTGCGGGATCGAACGCCAGCCGGGTGCCCATCTCTTTCGTGGTCGGGAAGTAGTATCCGGACGCTCGGACATCTTCCCCGTCGAGTTTTTCCAGCGCGTAGGCGTACAGTGCCCACTGCAACTGCGCGCCGTCATCCAGAGGGTTTCCCTCTTCGAACGAAGAGGCCGAACCCGTCTTGTAGTCCCACACCACGAGCTCCCCCTCTGGACCGCGGTCCACCCGGTCGATACGGCCACGGAGGGACATCCGGTGCCCGTCCACCGTCAGCGCAACATCCCCGAGGTCGTCCTCTGCTCGCCGGTACGGGCCGTACCCGAACCCGACCTCGTGGTGGAGCGGCGTGTGCGTGCGGCCCCGCTCGATCTCGGATCGCAGAAACACGAGCGCATCTGCCCAGAGCTGCCGGAAGGCGGCCTCCTCTACGACGTCACTGGGCGGAGCCACCTCCTCGGCCTCCGCCTCAAGTTCATTCTCAAGGACAGTCCGGAGGAGGGACTCGTGCTCAGGGGCCGGACGTTCTCCTCCCTCCTTGAGCTTCTTCATGAACGTCTCGAAGGTGGCGTGCAGAATGCTGCCGCGCCGGAGGGCGTTCAGCCAGGGCTCCTCGTCCAGGGCCGGCTCGTCGAGCGGCTCTACGCCGAGCACGTGCTGCAGGAAATAGAGATACGGCGTCTCGGCAAGCGTTTCCAACCGACCGGCCGACATCGGCGGGCCGTCGGCCGGGCCCCGCAGAAAATCGAGGCCCGGATAGTCGCCGTCGGCCAGGAGCCCGTCGTGGACGGTATATTCGTCGGACCGGCGCGCCGCTCGGGCCGCCTCCCCGCGACAGATCCACGGGTGCTGCGCCTCCAGTTCATCCCGCGCCGTCTCGTCTGTCGGCAGCACATCGCCTCGGTGACGGTAGGCCGTTAGCCACTCCTCGATGTCGCTGAGGCGGGGGCGGTCGGCCGCCGGAAGGAAGCCTTCGAGGCGATCCGACGGCACGGAGGCCGTTTCTTCGAGTTGCAAAAAGAGGGGCGATGGAAACCGCTCTTCGCCGCTGTCGATGTCGTAGACGCGCGAGTAGAGGGTGAGCGCTCCG
>PXSY01000044.1:0-1796 GCA_003023125.1 Bacteroidetes bacterium QH_10_64_19 | reverse complement strand
GGTCGGCGTTCCGACGGGGGGTATCCTCTACGGCGGCTGTGGAGAGGGTGTCGCTGTCCATGCCCACCACGTAGAGGTGCTCGCGCCCGCCGTACCCGGCGCTCTCAAGCGGCACCACGTGGGCCGTGCCGGGGCGCGGGTGCTCGGCCCGCACGTACTGCCCCTCCAGCCACTGACGGAGAAGTGCCGCCAGCCGGGGCCCGGAGGCCTCCGGGTCGATCGGAAGCTCCGTGAGACGGTCAATCCGCTCGTACAGCACCGGGCGGGCCGCCTCCTCCAGCGTGCGCTCCGGCTCTGGCTTGTCCTTCGGGGGCGGGTCGACCGGCCCGAAGTCTTCGACGAACTGTCGGGCCTTCTGCGCCATCGTGCTGACCGACGCGTTCCGGGGAGCAAGATCGAGAAGCCGCTGCACGACCCGGCACACGAACTCCAGCGTTCGCTTCTGAGCGCGCTCGCGCTCCGGGTTCAGGTCTTTGTCCTCCAACTCGCCGATTCGCTCCTCGGTGCGGCCAATCGCCGCGTCGAGCGCCTTGGCGTAGCCCCGACCTCGCCGTCGAGGTCCGAGCGGACGCGGTCGAGCCGCAGATGACCGCTGCGCAGCATCCGGATCAGCCGTTCCGGGGCAAAGTCTTCCGTGATCCACTCGACGAACGACAGCAGGGCTTTCCCAGTTCGGGTGCGCACCGCCGGGACGCCCGTGCTGACGGAGACGGGCAGGTCCATCCGGTCGGCGCGATCAGCGATCAGCGAGACATACGGGCGCTCCCCGGCCACCGCGATTTCGACCTCATCGAGTGGGATTTCAGTCTCCAGGAGGTCCCTAAACACCGCGTCGACTTCGTTGCCGGCCCCGACGGCCCGGCACGTCCGCACGGCACGCCCAGCGTTCTCCTCAGAGACCTCGCCTTCCGGACACGAGACCCCCGCGAAGCGTGCCGCGGCCGTCTGCGGGGGCGGCCCGTCGGGTGACGGGTGGCCGAGCCGAACGAAGTCGCGGCAGGCTGCCCGCACCGCCTCCACGAACTGAGCGGCCCGCTCGGGAAGGTCGACGCCGTCGCACACCGCCACGACGCTCTGCGTCAGCGCCGAGGTCGCCGTGTCCCGGAGTTCCTCCGTCGCCCACCGGAAGACCTGCGCGTCGTCGTAGAGCCCCTCCTCGTCCAGCGTCCGCAGGTAGGATTCGTAGCACGCCGCCACGACCCGAAACGTGGCGGACGTGTCCGGGGCCTTGGCCCGCGCCTGCACGTCATTGAGCGTCGCTCCGCCGCGTCGGAGCGTCTCGATGGCCTCGGCCACGGTGTTGGCCGACCGATGTGGGCCGGGCAGCCCCTCCAGGTCACCCTGTCGCTGGAGGTCGTTGAGCAACCGGGCCACCAGAAACGAGCGGGCCCGCACAGGTAGCGCGGAGCGCCCAGAGGTCACGATGCGCGGCTGTGCCACTTTTTCGGCAAGATGCCGAACGATCTGGGTCCGAACCCCGGCCCAGCCCCCGTCGAGACGGGCGAGTGCATCTTCGAGCGCCCGACCGATCTGGCTCCGGGGCACGAGGACAACCTTCGGCGCCCGCGGATGCGCCCGGCACAGAGCCCGGAGTTGAACGTGAAGCGACCGCGTGGGGTCAGTGGGGATCATGGACGCAGTTCAAGGTTGGGGGCATTTCAAGTTCGGGGGTTGGGATCCCAGGACTGTGGCCCGTACGCGTTCGAGACAGACGGCCGACCGCGGTCGGCAGTCGTAGCGGTAGTGCCGGGGTCAACTCACAGTGTTGACGTGCGACTCAGGGACGGATACCAGAA
>PXSY01000043.1 GCA_003023125.1 Bacteroidetes bacterium QH_10_64_19 | reverse complement strand
CACGCTCGTGCCCGACGCAGCGGTCGCTCGCCGCATGGACGAGGCTTCCGTCGACGCGGTCCTAGTGGGGGCCGACACGGTGCTGCCGTCCGGCTCCGTCGCGAACAAGGTGGGGACCTACGGCGCCGCCCTCGCGGCCCACCGCGCGAACGTTCCCGTCTACGTCGCCTGCGCGGTCGACAAGATTTCGGTCGAGGCGGAGACCACCGACGAGTCGGCCCCGGACCGGGCCGTGTACGAGGGCCCGAAGGACCTGGAGGTATCGAGCCCCCGCTTCGACACCACGCCGGCCGACCTCGTCACCGGAGGATTCTTCACCGAACAGGGCTTCCTCTCCCCCGATGACGTCGCCGCGGTGGCCGATGAACTCGCCAGCCTGCGGGACTGGATGCAGTAAGGGACTATACGGTGAAGTCCCTCTCCGTCCCCTCCCGAGAAACGACACGCACATTTGACGACATGCACATTTGGGGGACTGCTGCACGTCTTCTTGATCCGTGACGCGTGATAGAATCGTTTCGATTCCCCGAGCCACTCCGCGTAACGGATCTTGAGGCCACGAAAGATTTGTCTTGTTCTCCTAACAAATCGTTACCCACCCCATGGACCGACGATCGTTTCTCAGCCAGTTGGCCTGGGCCTCCGCCGCCCCCCTCGCCCTGTCCGTCTCGGCCTGCACCCCGAGCCAATCGACCCTCTCGGGCGCCCCGGTGTCGTCCGACACGCTCCGTGTACACACCCTCCACGACGACCCGGCGCCCCTCGACAAGACCACGGAGGAGTGGCGGACCCTTTTGTCGGACGACGAATTCAACATTCTCTTTGAGGAGGGCACCGAGCCGCGTGGCTCCAGCCCCCTGCTCGACGAGAAGCGCACCGGCACGTACATCTGCGCGGCGTGTCGACTGCCGCTCTTCTCGTCGAAGACGAAGTACGAGAGCGGCACGGGCTGGCCCAGCTTTTGGACACCGATTGAGGGTCAGGTCGACACCAAGAAAGACACGAAGCTGGGCTACCCACGGACCGAATACCACTGCAGGCGATGTGGCGGTCATCAGGGACACATCTTTGAGGACGGACCGGAGCCCCCCGGGCTTCGCTACTGCAACAACGGGCTCGCCCTCACCTTCGTCCCGGCAGTCGCGCTAGTGCGTACACCTGTCGAGCCCCTAAGAAGAGGCGACCCGCGTGGGACACCGCCACGGGCCTCCGGTGGTCCCCACGATCGATGCTCAGGCCCTCTACGGGGCAGACCACCTCCTCCACCGCTCCACCGACACAGTGGGGCTGACGCCCCGAGCCCCCCGCCGTGCACGTCCCTGACGAGTAACATCCGCCTACGCGTCCTCATCCGTGGGGGTCGTATCGACAGCGTGCGCCCGCAGGGTCTCCAGATCTAGGACCTCCAGGGCCGCCTCGTTGGTGGCGGCCAGCACCACCGGCGGTGCCACGCCCGCCTCTGCAGCCTCCTGCCAGCGCGCCGCGCAGAGACACCACCGATCCCCTGGCTCCAGGCCCGGAAAATCCATCTCGGGACGAGGCGTCATGAGGTCGTTCCCCTTCTGCTTCGTGAAGTTCAGAAACGCCTCCGTCATCTCGGCACACACCACGTGGCTCCCAAGGTCGCGGGGGCCGGTCTCGCACCGGCCGTTGCGGTAGAATCCCGTTTCGGGATCCTGGGAACAGGCACGCAGCGTACCACCGAGAACGTTTTTGGACTCGTTGGCGGACATAGAATCGTGGGAGTGTGAGCACGCAGCGAAAATTCTTCGGTAAAGGACAGACCTCTAACGGCCCAACGGCCCCCGGAGTTTGGCCAAAACATACGTCCTCCGCGGCAATCGCATCCTGGCCACGGCGCTCTGATAGGGTCGGCCCTCGATAGGGTCAGCCCTCCGCGTCCCGGGTCCCCCCAGTGCCTCCTCTTGCCCAATGGCTGTTCACATTCTGTGTCTCCCAGAACCACTGTCCGGCTCCGTTGGTTACCATATTCTCTAGTCCGATTCTGCCCAAATCGTTTTTATCGCTACATGCCCAGCCGCTCTTTGCGCGTGGGCGTTCTTACCGGCGGTGGCGACTGCCCCGGCATTAACGCTGCGCTCCGCGCCGTCACCAAGAGTCTCACGCTTCAGCACAACGCCGAAGTCGTTGGCATCCTCGACGGATTCCGGGGACTCGTTGACCGGAACGTGGAGCCGCTCCACTTCCGCGACGTCAGCAACATCCTGACCCGCGGGGGCACCATTCTCGGCGCCAGCAACAAGGCCGACCCGTTCAGCTATCAGCCGCGCGGCGGGGCCAATGTCTCGGCTCAGGTCATGAAGACCTACCGCAACCTCGACCTCGACGCCCTCGTGGCCATCGGCGGCGACGGGACCATGTCCATCGCGCACCGGCTTACGGACCTCGGCATCGACATCGTCGGCGTGCCCAAGACGATCGACAACGCCCTCGTCGGCACCGACCGCACGTTCGGGTTCGACACGGCCGTTAGCATCGCCACCGAGGCCATCGACCGCATCCATACCACGGCCCAGAGCCACCACCGGGTTATGATCATCGAGACGATGGGCCGCTACTCGGGATGGATCGCGCTCCACGCAGGCGTGGCGAGCGGGACCGATGTGATCCTGATCCCGGAGATCGAATACGACGTCGAAGAGGTCGCCCAGGTCTGTACCGGGCGGGAACGCAGTGGGCAGCGCTTCACGATCGTGGCCGTAGCCGAAGGGGCAAGACGGAAGGGCGGCGAGTACGTCGTGCAGGAGCAACGCGGGGAGGATCCCGATTCGGCTCGGCTGGGCGGCATTGGTCGCGTCCTCGCCGATCAACTTCGCGCCCATCTCGATAGTAGCATCCGGACGACTGTTTTGGGACACATGCAGCGAGGCGGCACGCCCACGTCGTACGACCGGAATCTCGCGACCGCCTTCGGAACGCGAGCGGCCGCCCTGGCCGCGGAAGACGCGACCGGGGTAATGGTTGCGATTCAGGACGGCACCTTCACGACGGTTCCGCTCGCGGAAGTGGCCGGAAAAACCCGGACGGTTCCCCTGGACGCCCCCCTTCTTGCATCCGGACTGGCTGTAGGCACCTCCTTCGGCGTACAAAACTCCGAGATCCCCGCCCGCCCCGAGCCCAAAGCTCACGTGCAAGCGTGAGAACCTGTTCGGCGGACTGTCTCCGGCCTGCGACTTCGTGGATCTCGTGCAGAACGACTTCTGCACTCGCCCGGTAGCGCCGCTACAGGGCTCGTTTGAGTGCCGTTCGTGCACGT
>PXSY01000006.1 GCA_003023125.1 Bacteroidetes bacterium QH_10_64_19 | reverse complement strand
CCGACCGTTGTCGTTTGCGTCGGTCAGTGCCCCCTTGGACAGGTGCTCTGCCTCTGAATCTCACAGGTACCGCACGCCCGGGTGCAGGTCCATTGCTTAGACCTTCTTCGCCGGATTGCTTTGCTGGTAGACGCGGAGCTGGTAGACGTGGATGTCGAGCCCGGCGGGAGCTCTGCGATCCGCCAATCAGCCGGACACCACGTTGTCGGCGATGGTGGCGGCCCGTTTGTCGGTGGGGCCGGTGGATTCAAGATCGATGGCGTCGATGATAGAGGCGCCCTAGTCGCGGTACCGGGCCACGCGCTCGGTCCCCACAGACCTCGTCCCGGGCGGCCCCAATCCGGGGAGAACGCCTCCATAGATGGACGTTGAGTCTCGATAATCAAGCAGGTCGAGGGAGAAACATTAGCTACGCATCCGAAAACCCCTTCGTGAACACGTCTCCCTACGTGATTCTCGGGTCTACGTAAGTGCGGCGGCACCGGGAACGGAGCCGCGCATCTGCCAGTTGTTTCCGGAGCGAGTGCACGGTTTCTTCACTGTCGGCGTCGGGCCGTCTGAGTTCCCACCCGGCTGCACGTGCGTCCGGCCCCGCTACCCCCAAGCTGTCTTGATCATCTCTGCGGCGATACGCGCTCATGGAATCGCTGCTCTTCCAGGCCTCTGCGGTCTTCCGTCCCACGGACGAGGCGCTCTCCCTCCGAAAAAAGACACAGATTCAGATCTACCGCCTCCTGAGCGTTCTGGGGGCCGTCCTCAATTTGCTGTTCATTCCCCTATACGCCGCGGGCCAAGTCGAGGCCGTCGACCCCCTGTGGGCGCGCATCAGCGTGTCGGGGCTGCTGCTCGCCCTGCTGGCCATCTCGTACGGCCCGCGATGGATCCGACGCAACTACGCGGTGGGGGTGCAGGTGGGCCTGTACGGCGTGTTTGGGTGGTTCATCTGGATTGCCGCTCTCAACCGCTTCGCGGCGGACTACGCACTGGGCCTGCTGCTGCTCTACGCCGTCGCCACCGTGGTCCTGCGGATGGGATGCCGCACCATCCAGCCCGTGCTCTGGTTTCTGGGCGTTGGCTTCCTGGGCACCGTCGGGGCGGTCCTCGTGAGCCCCACCTCGCTAAACAGCGCACTGGTGCTGTTGGGGAGCATGGCCGCGCTGGCCATTCTGGAGACCATCACGATCCAGGCGTTCCTGGCGACCCGCGAGAAGCTCCGTGAGCGCGAGGAACGGCTCCGGGCCATCACCGAAAACGTGTCGGACGGCATCTATCGATCGGTCCCCGGCAAGGGACTGGTTTACGTCAATCAGGCCTTCGCGGAGATGTTTGGGTACGACGACCCGGACGAGATGCAGCGGATGGACCCCGCCACCCTCTACTCCAATCCCGAGGAGCGCCCGGAGCGGAACGCGCTACTTCAGCGGTCCGAGTTCGTCGACGGCCACGAGGTGGAGCTCCGCCGGCGCGACGGGTCAACGTTCACCGGCCTTCTCAATGGAAGGGTCGTGCGGGAGAGCGATGGATCGGTACAGTACTACGACGGGGCCATCGCCGACATTACCGAACAAAAACGTGCCGAGCGGGCCCTGCGGCGGGAGCAAACGGCCCTGCGCCAGATGTACCGCGTCACGGCCGATCAGGAGGTCTCATTCGAATCGAAAACTCATCAGCTTCTGGATCTGGGCCGGGAGTATTTAGGGGTGTCGGAGGGGTTTCTGAGCCGGATCTCGGAAGGGACCCAGGAGATCGTGTATGCCCTCGGGACCCATCCGGACCTTCGGCCCGGGGCCACCTGTCCGCTGTCGGAATCCTACTGTCAGAAGACCATCGAGCAGGACGACTTGCTGACGGTCCACGACGCTGAGGCCGAAGCGTACATCGGGTCGAAGGTGGTGGTGGACGGGGAGCTGTACGGGACGTTCTGCTTCGCCGATGCCGAAGCCCGAAAGGATGTCTTCATGGAGCAGGAGCGGACCTTCGTGGAGCTGATGACGCAGTGGGCCAGCTACGAACTCGAGCAGCAGCGATCCGCCCGTCGCCTCAAGCGCAAGAACGAGCGGCTCGACAGCTTCGCAGCGGTGCTCTCCCACGACCTCCGCAATCCGCTCAACGTGGCGACCATGCGACTCGACCTGGTCCGGGCCGAGGACAGTCCCGAGCACCTGGATGTTCTGGAGACGGCTCTCGACCGCATGGACCACATCATTCAGGACGTGCTGGCCCTTGCGCGCGGTGGGCAAGACATTCCCGACGAGGAGCGGTCCATGCCCGCCCTTCCGTCCGTGGCCCGAACGAGTTGGGGCCAGGTCGACACGGCGGCGGCGACACTGCGCCTCGAAGACGACGTATCGGTCCGGGCCGACGAGGAGCGCCTCCAGCGGCTGCTGGAGAACCTGTTTCGCAATGCCGTGGAGCACGGGGGCAATGACGTGACGGTGTGGGTCGGGGCCCATGCGGACGGCTTCTACGTGGAGGACGACGGGCCGGGTGTTCCGCCGGAGAAGCGTGAGAAGGTATTCGAGGAGGGCTACTCGGGCAGCAGCACGGGGACGGGGCTGGGCCTGGGCATTGTGCGGACCATTGCGGAGGGCCACGGCTGGACTCCCTGTGTCACGGGCGGGCGTGCCGGGGGGGCGCGGTTCGAGCTGACGGGGGTGGAGGTGGGACGTGAGACGGTGTGACGGTGGGAAAATTGAAAATTTTGGTGGGCGAACATTGGGGAGGGGATCCCGAAGTGGACGATTTGCCCCTGGTCCTGAATCTCGCGGGCGGATGTGCGTTTTCCGCAATCCGACATTCCTGCTCAAACTCCAACGGCGCTGCCGGAAGGAAGAGGCTACGATCGTCCCAGGGTCGGATCGAGTAGGCCATCGGTTCTGAATTCGACCCCGGATTCCCCCGAATACAGAGAGGCTTCTTGCCGCAAGATTCCGCACCGGGAGCCCGCACTCAATTCCTTTCGGCGCCCGGGGAGACGCGTCAAGAGATCACAAAAAAGGCGGGTCTGTCCGGTTTGGACAGACCCGCCGGGGAGGGCTCGAAACGGAGAGCGGTGAGCCCGATGGAGAGGGCGGCGAGGTTACATGCCGTCGGAGAGCGGCCAGGCCGTCGGAGGGCGGCCAGGCTACATGCCGCCGAAGAGGGCGAGGCTACATGCCGTCGCCCTCACGCTCGGGAATGGTGTCGGCCCGGCGGTACTGGCGCGTGCCGCCCTTCTTGGTGGTCACCCCCTCCACCTGCCCCTGGCCGCGGGCCATCACGCGGTCGGCGGGCACGCCGTTGCTCTCGTAAAACTCCGCCACCGCCTCGGCCCGGTCCTCCGACAGGGACCGCGGGTTCCGCTCATCCGGCCCGGCGAAGCCTTCCACCCGAGCCGTCAGGTTCGGGCACTGGCCGAGCACATCGGCGTTTTCCCGGAGGCTTCCCTCCGCCTCCTGGGTGAGGGTGCTGGAGTTGCGCTGGAAGAAGGCGGAGTTGAGCTCCCCGACCGTCGTGCAGATGTCCGGCAGCGCGCGGTCGACGCGAACGGTGACCGTGCGGGTGTCCTCCCCGGCCTCGTTGGAAACGTTGAGACGCGCGGTGTACTGCCCCGCCTCGTCGTAGGTGTAGGTCGGAGACTGGCCCATCGCAGACCCCCCGTCGCCGAAGCTCCAGCTGTACGTGATGGGGCTGTTCCCCTCCACGTTGCTGCTGAAGCGGACCGTTTGTCCCGCCTCGGCCGGGTTCGGGTTGGCGTTGACCGACGCAATCTGGGCCGGCTGCGGGAGGGACGTAACCTCCACCGTAAGCGACTCGCTTGCCTCCCCCACGTCGTTGCTGGCAGTAAACGAGACGGTGTAGGTGCCCGGCTCGTTGTACGTGTGAGACGCCGTCAGGCCCGAACCGACGCTTCCGTCCCCGAACCGCCACTGGTAGGAAAGCGGGCGATCTGCTTCCTCCTCGTTAACCGTGGCCGCGTACGTCACCGACTCGCCGACCTGCACGCTGGATGGGCCGTCGAGCGCCACCACGCGCGGGGGGACCGGTGAGGTCAGGCTGAACTTCAGGCCGAAGCCAAGGAGCTGGTTGATGGAGTCAATTCCGTTCAGGAAGCTTCCCTGCGGATTGCTTGTCTTGTTGGTCGACCCTCCGGATCTGTTCTCGGTGCCGGTCGTGCCGTCGACCGCGTCGTCCGGAAGCGTGCCGTTGAACCGAGACTCGACGTAGAACGAGAGCCCGTCGCTGACCGGGATGTCTACGCCGCCGCCCACGGAGGGGCCGTAGCCGGTGCTCGCGTTGCCTTGTCCCCCAAACGTCGCGTTGGCCCCTGCGTCGAGGTAGAACGAGATCGACTCCCCCGGGGTCCCGAACGTGTAGCGAGCCAACAGGTGCGGCGTGTAGCGCCAGGAGTCCGAAATGTCACCGGTCCCGGTAGAGTATCCCACCATCGGGTAGTTCCCGCCCTGGAAGCCGAAGGCCAGCCCCCACTTCGGGGAGAACTGGTATCCCAGCTCTCCGTCCAGCATGTAGGGGAACCCGGACGCGGTTCCGTCGGAGAACCTTACGAAGTTCTGCAGATCGACGGGATAGGTGCTGTTCTGGATGGGCATATCGCCGGTGTAGTTCGAGAAGCCCACCCCGAGCTTGCCGTAAAGGCCGTTGTTGACGTCAGCGGTCTGGGCCTGGACTGGGCTCACGCCGAGGGCCGTGGCGACGAGAAATGCGAGAAGTACCGAGAATAACGTTCTGGTCATGGTATTGTATTGAGCAATGGTTGAAAGTTAGGTCTAAATCGAAAGGAATAGGGGTCCCGATGCGAATCGATGGGCAGCAGTGAACCTCAGCATTCAGGAGGAGCCTCTATGGAGACCGGCAGTCCTCTCCAGGGAGATTTACTGCGTCAGTCGCCTCGCTCGTGTCTCGACTCCGCTCGACGTGTCCCGACCACTATCGGGATGACGGGTCGTAATTTGGGAATTTGAGATCGCGTATTCAACCCGTAGAATAACGGTTGACGCCGTGCTGGAATTTTGGTGAAATAGAAATTTACAAGCATCCGCGTCTAGCAGCTTACATACTACTCGGGCGAGACGAAATCAGAGCTCTTTGGGCTTCCGCATCCGCAAAGTTTGGAGTCCCACATCGAAAATGCTC
>PXSY01000005.1 GCA_003023125.1 Bacteroidetes bacterium QH_10_64_19 | reverse complement strand
GCCCGCTTGGCCGCGATGAGGCGCTCCTGGATCTGCTCCTGCAGGGCCTGCGCGGGCTCGTAGGCCAGGCGGCCAAGGTGGCACACGACGATCTCTTCCTGGGTAGCCATCAGCCTCTCCAAACGCCGCTTGGGACGAGAACACCACGGACCGTCCTGTACCTGCAGCCGCCCGCCTAGTTTTGCGTAATGCTCACCCGAAGGTTAAATCCACCGTTGATCCGGGTGTACGACGGCTGTCGGTTGTCGCCGTCGAACTGCTCGTACTCGACCAGAAGGTCCGCCGTTACCTGATCGCTGAGCCGATAGGTGAGCTCGGGACTCACCTTCAAACGGGTGGTCTGCTTCCGGACCGTCACGTAGTCCTGCGTCGGATCGGTAATCTGCGACGCGTCGAGGCTCTCCTCTGTCGACTGCTCCTCACTGAGCACGCCCTGGAGGTTATAGCTCCGCTCGTCGTTGACGGACCGAGATACTGATACCGAGAAGCGAATCTGATTTTCGAGCCGTCCGAGTCCCAGCACGGGAATACGGAGCCCGCGCTTGCGGTACGAGATGCTGCCGGACAGCTGCGTGGTCTTCACCTCCTCGACCTTCAGGTTTGCCGTTCGCAGGAACGTCTCCACCTTTCGGTTCCACTTAAAGCTCGTATCGAGATTCCCCGGCCACGTAATGTCGACCCCAAGCAGGGGCTGGTACTGCTCGCTGAGGCGGGCCTGTCCAATCTTGCACTGTAGCCGTGCGTCAGCGACGCGCTCTCCACGATGCTGCCGAGAAGTGGCCAGTCGGACAGTCCCGAGTAGCGCACGTTCCACCCAGGGAGGGGAATGGGCGCAAAGCCCTCGGCCCCAATGCCGCCAAGCCCTCGCACGTACGCATCTCGGAAGTCGTCGGCGACGGACGTATTGGTGAGCGCCACCGCCCCCGCCGGCTGCACGTCGTCCGAGGCCTCGTCCCCAGTTTCCGGAAGCCGACTCACCTGCTGCTCCACCAGGGAGACAATGGACCCGAAGCCCCACACCGACGCCGAATTTTCCCCACTTTCGGTCGTAAATCGCTCCGCGGTGCTGGTCTCGGTACCGCCCCGTCCCTGTCCCTCGTCCTGCTGGGTCCGGAAGGTGACGTCCGACTGCTTGCTCCACTGCACGTTCCAGCTCAGATCGACCTGCAGGGACTGGCTTGGGCTCAGGGTGGTACGGCCCTCGAACCGATGGCGATTGCTGAGGGCGTCGGACACCTGGAACTGGTCCAGCAGCACCCGGTCCTCGGCTCCAATCGACCGCGAGAGGCCCAACCGATACCCCACGGACGGGCCTTCGCCCTGTACCGCATCGAAGAGGCGGTAATGGACGCCCACGTCCGTCGAGTCCGTGCTAAGCGTGCCCACATTGGAGGAGCGCGCACTCCAGTCGCCATTGTAGTTGAGGCTGACGTCGTTGATGTCGAGCACCATGAGGGCGAGTCCTCGCACCACCCCCATGGGATCAGGGAGGGGCACATCCTCCCATCCCAGTCCGCCGTTGTCCGACGACTCGCCGTCCTCGCCCTCTTCATTCTCGCCCTCCGCCCCGGAGGAGCGATCGCCGCCGCGCCCGCCCCCACGGTCCTCCTGTCCGGACGCGCGCTGGGCGTCTTTCAGCCGCTCGAAGAACCCGAACCGGCTCCAGATCTTGTTTGGGCGCAGGGTGGCTCCGGTCCGCACGTTCAGCGAGTTGTTGACGCTGGCGCCCCGCAGGCTCCCCTTCGACCCGTTCGACCACTGAAACGACGACTGGTACGAGATGTCCTTCAGGTCGAGCCAGTTGAGCCACTCGTAATCGGTCCACCCCATGCTCAGCGTGGCCGAGAACCGCTGCTCATAGTTGTTTGTGCGGGGGCTTCCCCGTCCCGTGAGTAGGTCCCGAAAGACATCGAGCGACGAGCGGCGGAAGAGGCGGTTTTCGAAGAAGACGGAGTTTCCCTCGTCGCTCGCCGTGAGGGAGGTGTCGGCCAGGCCGTAGTCCTCCAGCTGGTCGAAGAAGCTCTCGGTACTGTCCGCATCGATCCCAATGTTGGTAAGCACCGTGTCGCGGACGTTCTGGTTGTCTCGAATGACGACGTTCGTGCGGGTCTGCGAAGACACGTCGTCGAAGCTCTGGCGCGTGTTGGTATCGAAGCTGAGGCTCAGGAACCCGAAGGGATCGTACTGCAGACTAAAGTTGCGCCGATGGCTAAACTGCTGCTGCTCTCGGAGCGGAAAGGCGATGCGGTACGGCTGGCTTCGGTCTTGCTGGCCCGACGGCCGCGAGCGGCTGGTCTGCGCGCTCCGCTCGGCACTGCTGGAGAAGGACAGCGAGCGGGGCACGTAGTTGAAGGAGAGGCCCGATAGCGTGCCGAGCACGGGCGCGTCGGGCAAAAAGCCGAACGGCTGAACGGTCCGGGCGCGCCCAAAGTCGAGCTGGTACTGGAAATCCGCCGACCAGCTGGACCGGTCGTTGAGCTGGCGCTGCGGGTTGCGCTGCGACCGGTTCAGATACGAGAAGTTCAGCGACATTCCGTCGATGGTCTTCTGCAGCCACCACGAGTCGGAGTTCTGCTTCGAGATGTCCGCCGTCAGCGTCCGGCGCGTGCTGTACGTCTCGGCGGCTGTGCGCACGCTGTCGCGCAATCGCTGGCGGAGCTCGCTGGCCGCGAGGTCGCCGTACTGATCCTCGAACCGGCGTTCCAGGGTGGAGTCGGGGACCGCATCGAATTGCCGCACGGCACTGCTCACAGCCACATCACCCCGGTTGGGGTCGAAGCGCGGGGTTTCCTGACTCGACTGCACCTGCATGGTCACGGGAATGCGCCACCCCTGGTCCTGCGGCAGGAACGTATCGAGGTTGACCTCGGCCCGGACGTTCCAGCTCGTGGTCTGGGACTGCTTCCGCTCGCTCAGGGTGCTGGAGAGCGACCCAAACCCGTCCGTCCGGCGCTGGAAGCTGCCCTTCAGCGAGGCAAAGTCGGCCAGGTCGAGGGTCGCGTTGGCGTTGGCAGCCCATCCCTTCTCTTCGTCGAATCCGCTTACCCGCAACTCGTTGATCCAGACCTCAAAGTCTTGCAGGGCTGGGGGGCGAGGCGACGCGTCGGGATCGCCCGTGTGCCTCACCCCCACGACCGCCGTCTGGATGTTGCGCAGCGAGGGCGTGCCGCGCACCTTCAGCACGGTGTTTGGGGGGGCAAAGTCGAGGTTCAGGTCCACGCCCTCCTGGTCGTCGCTCGCAAAGACCGTGTCGGCCCGCACGGGGCTCTGGTCCCGAAGAATCTTGAGCTGGTTGAGGCGTTCGAGCACCAGATTCATCTCGTAGTCCTCGGGCCACAGATTCTGCGCCCCGTCGGCGGTAGGCACGTCGCCGGGCTTCAGGTCCTGCTCGTACTCGTAGTAGTCTCCCGTTTCACTAGACCCGAGGCGCACGAACAATTTCAGGTTTTCGCTGAGCTTCTCCTTCACCTGCGGGCTACTCGACGCTCCGTGCAGGTGCGTGTACATGCGCAGGTTGGAGTACTTGAGCAGGTCGAGGCCCTGCCCGAACGTCTTGAAGACAGCCCGCTGCTGACCTGCCTCCAGCTTGTCGACGTTGAGGAGAAGCGACTGCTCGCGGCTCCGCTGCTGCACCCCGCGCGAGGTCCGATTCCGCCCCACCACGGCCCCCGCGGGCGGCTCGTAGCTCAGATCCTCCTCGTTATTGATGCTCGCGACCCGGACCTCGCCCGTTCCTTTGTTCACGTCCTCGGGCTGGGTGGCCACCGACTCTGACGCCCGCCATTGACTCCCCACCAGCTCAAGCGACGCAAATCGCATGGTCACGGGGGCCTCGTGCCCCGTCGTCCACAGGCGGATGGACTTGATGTCGTCGAAGTTCTCAATGTTGCCCACCTGGTTGGTAAACTCCTGCACCGGAATGCGGACCTTGTACCAGTCCTTGTTCTGCCCGATTCGGCTCACGACGTAGTCGGTTGGCCCCCCGTCGGTTCGGGACCGTTCGTTCAATTCGTCGAGGGCGACGGCATACTGGAAGTAATTGTTGTCGATGTTAATCTGACTGCCGACGCCATCGAGGCTCTCCCGATCCGGCGACCGCGAGAGGCCTCGTTTCACGCTCACATCCTCGGCCAACTTGTTCTGCGACTCGAAGCCGTTCAGCTCCTGGCCCGCCTGATATCGGCTCAGGCGCTGCTGAATGGAGGCCCCGTCCGGGAAGAACTCTCGGGTGTTGTAGTAGCGGTCGTTTTCGTAGAAGTGATAGTCGTCGGCCGAGGGATCTTCCCTCGTGCGTGCAATCTCTGCCTCCAGGCGCTCCTGCTGCGCCGACGTGAGTCCGAGCTGCCCGAGGGCCCCCTGGAGGCTGTCGGCCCGGTCGACGAAGTCTGCGTAGAAGTTCTGCTCAAGCAGTTGATCGTCGTAGGTGCCGTCGGTGTAGGAGACCAGTCCGTCGAGGCCCAGGTCCTGGGTCCGCCCGTTCCGGAGATCGATGCCGCCGCCGGGCTCGGCGTTGGGGATGCGGCTGAGGGACCCTAGATCTCCTTCATTGAAATTGAGGGAGAGACCGTCCTCCATGTCGATGCGCCGGTTGGGCACTACGTCCTCGGAGATCGTGCCAAGATCCACGTAGAGGCGTGCCCCGTCGGTCACCTCTCCATTTTCGGGATAGACCTTGACGATGAACTCGACGAACTCGACGTTCTGGATCGAGAAGTCGGTGTAGCCCTCCGGGAGGGAGCGCGTGACGCCGCCCCACACGTTCGTGGGCTCCTGAAAGAAGTCTTCCAGGTCGTCGGTGTAGTTGTAGGGGCCCCGCTCCCATGGATCGAAGTAGAAATCGAGGGTCCGGAGCGTTGGGTTGGCCTCCCCCTGCGTGTCGCGCCCCACGAAGACCTCATCGGTGTCGATGAGATCGGTCGCCTCTCCCTGCTCCTCTGCATCCAGCGCCTCCAAGATGTTTTCGTTCAGCCGATACCACCCGAGGCTTCCCCGCCAGTGCGTACGTTCGACGTTGTCCTCGTAAGTGCCGGGCACGTCCCCGTCGAGCTCCGGCGCGTTGGCCGTCGAGTCGGGGGCGGCACTGATCTGCCAGGCCCCGGGCTGCTCGCGGAGCGAGAAGGTATTCTCGAAGCCCTCGAAATCGTCGATGTAGGAGACGCCGTCGCGCTCGTCCGGCGCGTACTGGTCCGTCTCACTGTCTTGCACCCGGCCGACTGTCCGCTCGAACGCATCAGTGTTGGTGTGTCCGGGCCGGAGCTGGGCAAATTCGCCGGAGACCGACAGCCGACTGTCGGCCCGCGTCTGCACGAGCGGCAGGGCGTCCACCGCCTCCGTGAGCCACTGCGGCTGCAGATCCATAGAGCCGTTGAGGCCCCAGATCGTGTTCTGGATCGGCTCCTGCCCGACGCGGAACTTGTCGGCGGGCGACTGCTGACTGAGCCGCATGACGGTGGCCCCAAGCGAAAACTGATCCCGCATGGACCAGTCGGCCCGCGCCCCGAGCAGCGTCTTCTTTTGCAGGTTCGAGAGGCTTTTTTGCTCGTAGTCGATTTGGATGTCGCGCCCGGCGGTCAGGTACGACTCATTGGTGATGTTGATTGTCCCCCCCTGATAGTCGACGCGATAGTCAGCCCCTTCCTGTAGGGTCTGCCCCCCCGAGGTCACCTCGACCGAGTTTTCCACCAGCCCGGTAAAGGCCTTCAGGTCGTAAAATTGCTGCGCCCCCCCTGTGTACGACCCGCGTATGTGGTATACGTTTTTTTCCGTGTCTTCCTTCTTGACGTTTGCCTTCTTCTTGGTGTACAGATTCTCGAACGCAAAGGGCTCAGCGTCGGCTCGGCTTCCGTTTTCCGCCGCGGCTTCGGAGATGCGCTCGCCGAACGGCTGGAGATAGGGAAAGTAGATGAGTCCCTCGTCCGCGTTGATCGTCTGCCGGAGAAAGTCGAACCGATCGTCCGGGTTGGGCGCTCCATTCTGGTCGACCCGGTCGAGGCCGAGCACCTGGATCAGCTTGTCCTGTCCGCTCACGTCTGGCAGCGTCGTTTGCGCCCCCTGCCCGGACGCCTGGTACTCAATGTCGAGCTCAAAATTGTCGGACGTGAAGTCTCGCCCCGACAGCGGATATACGTTGCGCAGTTGCAGGAACCAGGCGGCCGGATTCACCCCGCCCTCGCCACTCGGGGCCACCGGATCGGAGGGACGAAGCAGCTTGAGCACGAGGCGGTCGGCGTTGATGCCCCCGCTCGATCCGCCCTGCGTGAAGTCGCCGATCGTGCGCACCGTCCCGTCCGTCCGCTGATACCGAAAGGCCACCGCCAGGGCCTCATTGGACCGAAGCCGCTGCTGGAGCGACAGAAATCCAAGACGGCGGTCGATCCGGTAGTCCTGTCCCCGCGTGAGGCGCTTGAACTCGCCCTCTTCGAGATCCTGCTGGGTGTTCAGGGTCCGCTCCACGTTTTGGGGATCGCTCAGGTACGAAGACGCCCGCTCCCCGCCGTCGCGCAGGGCCGACAGATCCTCGTCGTCGTACTGCTCGCCCGGAAGGTCTGGGGCCGGAAGCACCGCCTCATTGTACTCGTCGGCGTCGTCGAGGAGGCGGGAATTTTCGCCGAGATCCACCACCGCTACGGCCTGACGGGTATTGGTCTGACCCGCGTTTTGCGGGGTCAGCTTCCATACCTCGATTTCCGTGATCTCACTGAACCCGTCGAAGGTTCGGATCGTCGTCGGGTCTTCGTGCGCCCGGTTCCAATTGTTGCGGAAGTAGTACCCGAGGAAGTAATGGCGATTCTCGTCGTAGTCGGTGGGTTTTAGATCAAACTCCGTTTCCTGCGTGCCCCCTTCGATGCTGAGGCTGTTGGACTGCCCCTCCTGCTGGCTCGCGATGGTGGTGAGGCGCAGGTTGCCGAACTGAAACTCGCTCTTGATGCCGAAGAGGCTCTGCCCCCCGCTAATGAGCTGCGAGGGGGTCTGCATCGATACGTTTCCGGCCTCCACGCTCTGGAGGATTTCGTCTTCGTAGCCGGTGTAGTTGAGCCTGACTTGGTTCTGGACGTCGAACTGGCTCTTCGTGTCCCAGTCGACGTTGATCTTCAGCTTGTCGCCGATGGTGCCGGTAATGCCGAGCTGCAGGTCCTGCTTAAAGTTGGGATTGAGCTGGCTGGCGTCCCCCGTAATGTTGACCTGCTCGTCGCTCTTCCGGTACTTAAAGCCGGCGTTGATGTCGGCCTGCCCGTTGAGACGAAGATCGACCTGCGGCTTCCCGAACACTGTGGAAAAGGCGCTCTCCCGCCCCCCTGGAACGACCATATTCACCCCCACACCACTGCGGTCGGCTTGTCGCTGGCGACGCTGATCGGCAACCGCGCGCCAGTTGTCTTCCAGATTCGCCCGGTATCGCTCGCGGCGGTAGTCCTCCGGCTCCACGCGCATAGGCCCCCCGAAGCGATCCGCGTTGTCGAGGATGTAGCTGTTCCGAGTGGAATCAAGGCGCATGGACGGTTTGGACGCGGACGCGGCCCGCGGTCCCCGAAACGACGAGGTTTGCCCGAAGAGGCTGAGGGAGCGGTCGGACCGATCAGGCAGGTATCGACGGACGCGACCGGTGTCGGCCGCCGCGGCTCCTCCCCGCGGGGCGTCTTCATCGTCAATGCCTATGTCACCCGTCGTTAGACTGTCGGCGGGCGGGGGCCGGGAAGGATCCAATCCCTCTGCGCGTGCTTCCTGTGTTGTGTCGGCAACGGTCGTGTCCGCCGCCGCAGGACCGGTGGCAGCGGTGTCCGGGGACGCGGGCTGTTGAGCGTGGGCCGATACGGGCCCCCATGCGAGCCCGACCAGAAGGACGGTCGTGGAGACGAACGTCCCCCTCAATCTCGTTCTCTCACGGAC
>PXSY01000004.1 GCA_003023125.1 Bacteroidetes bacterium QH_10_64_19 | reverse complement strand
CTCCAACAACGACCCTGCTCCGGGGCCATCGAAGCTTCGAAGAGCAATGGGATCTTTCACTCCTGTCATCCTTCTTCGAACGGTACCTGTAATATCGTTTTGACTTCATCGGGCGGCCCGAAAATGCACCGAACTCCGTATCTTTCTACCTTTCCGCAACGCTCCCGACCAGAGATGTGGCTGTCAGATGTTCTTCGCCTTTCTCCTCCGAACGTAAACGCGTAGAAGAGTGTTGGGACTGGTGTCTGCAACGGATGTCTCATAACCCTGCTCGCAACGCGGCCATGGGCCTCGTCCTTCTTTTTGCCATGATGACCACTTCTCCCTTTGCCCAGGCCACACAGACGGCGTACGCCCAGCAGGACGTCGACCGACTCCAGGCCCTGATGAAGGACGCGTCTTCCCAGGCGGACAGCCTCCTGGTCCGATACCGCCTGTATCCCCTAACCGAAGACGAGAGTGTGCTGGACAACATCCCGTCTTCGTTGTCGGAAGGATCGGCCCGAGAATACGCACTCCTTTCGGGCCTCTGGGCGTACCGGGCCGGGGAAGTCTCCTTCTTCTCCGCGATCCAGTACGGCCGTCAATCGACGAGCCTCCTGGAGAAGGCGAAGGAGAAAGCCCCCGAGGCTCCGTTTGTGCTACTGGTGGAGGGGCAATCGCTATTGTTTCGGCCCTCCCTCGCGGGCAAAGACCCCGACGCCGCCGCGGAGCGATTTGCCCGGGTCAGCGAGATCGTAGCGGATGATGATGTTGACGGCATTTCCCAACCTGAGGCGCAGGTCTGGCAGTGCTTGGCTCTTGAAGAGGCGGGCCGCTCGGACGAGGCCGAAGCCCTCCGCGAACGCTTGCAGTCTCGAGACCTTCCCTCTCTGTATCGTCAGTTCCTGGACTCTCCGCCCGACGTGTAGCCCGTATCCCTCCATTCTCGCCCTACACTCTTCCATGACGGCCGAGGTTGTACGTCTCCTCCTGATTCCCCCACTTGCGATCGCCCACGGGGCGTTCTGGAGCATCCTTCTGGGCAATCTCGCCTATCTGCGTCGTCAGGAGGCGTCGGCGTCCGCCCCACTGCCCTCCCTCTCGGTCTGCATTCCCGCCCGAAACGAAGCGGAAAACCTGCGACGGCTGGTGCCGACCCTCCGCGCTCAGGACTATCCAGAGCTGGAGATCCTCGTCTGGGATGACGGCTCGGACGACGACACCTGGGAGGTTCTCACCCGCGCGGACGCCCCGCGGCTCACTCCCCTGCGCGGCAGCGCCCCGCCCCCCGGCTGGGTGGGCAAAGTGCACGCGCTCTACCAGTGCACACGCCGGGCCACGGGGGAGTGCTACCTGTTTCTGGACGCCGACGCGGAGCTGCGCCATCCCGACGCCCTGCGGCAATTAGTCGACCGACACCGACACTCCTCCACGCGCCTGTCGTCGGGCTTCCCGAAGCTGACCGGGAACGCCCTGCTTCTCGTAAGCCTCGTGCCTCACGCCATCCTCTCAAGTCTTCCCTGGCCGCTCGTGCCCCGCACCCAAATGGCCGGGCTGAGCGCCCTCAACGGGCAGTGCTGGCTCATCGACAGCGACGTGTACCACACCCAGGAGCCGCATGAAGCGGTGAAAGATGCGGTCCTCGAAGACGTGGCCATCGGCCGCTATCTGAAGCAGGAGGGCATCCCCCCAACACTGCTCGACGTACAGGATCTGATCGCCGTCCACATGTACGATAGCTTCGGGGCCGCCTGGCGCGGCTTTCGGAAAAATGCCTATCTGCTGCTAGGCGGCACCCTTCCCCAATTCATGCTCATGTACAGTGGATTCATTCTGTGCTGGCTGATCGCCCCGCTGCTCTCGCTCTGGTTTCTGGCCTCCCTGTACGGCCTCAAGGTCGTCACCGATCGCGCCAGCGGCATGCCCGCCCTCGTGAGCCTGCTCGCCCCCGTCTCGTACCTGCTTGCCCTCGTGCTCCAATTGGACTCAGCCATTCATCACTGGAGGGGTCAGGTCCGCTGGAAGGGACGGTCCGTCCCCAGTTCCGCCCGGCCGACAGCATTGTCCGAGGAGCGCGAAGACACGCCCGCCCCCACAGGTAGACAGGAATCCTTCTAATCGTTACGTTTGGAATAGCTGGTCGCTCTCCATTCCAAACCTCGCTCAACTGCTATGCGCACGGGCCTCATTCTCTCCCTACTCCTCGCGATCCTGGCTGTCATCTTCGCCCTGCAGAACCCCCAGGCGATGGACGTCAATCTGCTCTTCGTTGAGACGCGGGGCTCTACAGCGCTGATTCTCATTCTCACCTTCGGCCTCGGGGTCATCGTTGGCCTGCTGAGCACACTTCCTAAGCAGCTGCGAACCCGGCGAAAGCTGAAAGAGCTTCGGAAGAAGCAGGACCCGGAATCAAAACCAAGCTCCTCTTTCACAGAGCCGGAATCGTCGTCGGGTTCCTCCCGGCCCACGGGGGATCGGAGCAAGTAAGAAGTACCTGCAGGTTCCGACACGCCGGACCGGTCATCGGAGGTTGCATTCTCGTGCTCCGACGCCCGCCCCCATTGTCGCCCGGAGCGCCCATCGCCGTCGTGGCCCCCGCCAGCGCCCCGCGGTCCCTGGGTCCCTACCGGAACGGATTGGCCCGGCTCGCGGAGACCTACGACGTGCGGTTCGCCTGGACATCGGGCGCGGAGCGGGGATACCTGGCGGCCCCCGACCCCGATCGCCTGGATGCGCTGCACCGCGCCTTTGAGAATCCTGAAATCCGGGCCATCGTCTGCGTGCGCGGCGGCTACGGGTGCCTGCGGCTTCTGCCGGACATCGACTGGGCCCTCGCGCGCCAAAACCCCACTCTGATCGTGGGCTACAGCGATGTGACGGCGCTCCACCTCGCCGCCTACAGCGAGGCGCGCATCCCCGGATTGTCCGGGCCAGTCGTGACGGAGTGGGCGCAGGCGGAGGCGGCAACCCTAGAGTCGTTTCGGGCCTGGAGCCGTGGCGAGAGGCCCAGCGTCGCCGACACATTCGACGCAACGCTCACTCCCCTGGCATCGGGCACCGCGACGGGGCCGCTCCTCGGGGGCAACCTGTCTGTGCTCTCCCGCCTGCTCGGAACCCGCTTCGCACCGGCGTTTGACGGCGCGATCCTCGTGCTCGAAGAAGTGGCCGAGCCCCCGTATCGCGTCGACCGGATGTTCGCTCACCTTCAACACGCAGGGGGGCTCGACGCGGTCGCGGGCGTGGTTCTCGGCGACTTTTCCACAGGCGACCTCGACCCCGAAAAGCCGACGCTGTCGCTGGATGCTGTGTTTGAAGACTACCTGAGGGATCGATCGTATCCCGTCGTGACGGGCCTTCCGTACGGGCATCGGCTGCCCCGCTGCTCCCTTCCTGTAGGCATACCGGCGCGCCTCCGCGCAACGGCAGACACTGCCTCGCTGAAGGCTCAGTCCTCACTCGTACTCCATCCAGGAGAGGACTCCTGATCGCCCCCAGCACTCTGAGCCTCTCAGGACCCCCGATGCTTCTCGTTTCCTTCGAGGTACTGAGGCTCCGCCGCCTCCGGTCGAGGAAATCGTCCGGATGGTACGAGCAGCAGGTGCGCATGACGGAATACGGCTACGAACCCGGGTGTGAATGAGGACAATATGAGAGCACCGATGCCAGGATGAACGCCGAAATTGGAAATTCCGGGATCTGTCGTTTTACTATTGCGTAACCCCGTCCGGCACTTTGAAGGAATGAGGAAGTTTGTGTCGCCGCTCGGGCCCCAGTCCCACGACACGATCGAGGCGTCTCTCCCAGTTGGCCCCGGGAACCCCAGAGGCCCCTCCTGTCCGTCTTCTGAACGACAGTCCGCAGGTTATGTCTGTACAGACGTTCCAATTTCCGGATCGCTTCCCGAACTTCTGGACGCTATTCGTTTCCCCCGACACGTACGAGGCGGAGGCCGCCTTCCGATCGAGGCTCGCCCACACTGCCCGGCTCGGCGTGCTTCTGGCCGGCCTCGTAGGACTGTTTGGGGTGGGCCTCTATTCGCTCGTGAGCCTTCTCACTGGCAAAACGGCGACCTGGGCACTTACGTCCCCCGCGTCCTCAAATGCGCTCCTGCTCTCTCACAACGGGGCGATCATAGGGTTGTGCATTTTCCTGATGTTGCTGTCTCAGCGAGACACTTCCCTCACGGTCAGTCGCATCACGATGGCAGGTCTCGCGCTAGGAGCAGCTGCTGTCATCCTTCACGGCGACGCACTGACCGGCACACCGAAAAGCGGACATCTCATTCTCGCATACCTGCTGGCCACGATTGCCGTACCCTACAGGCCCCGGCAGGCCCTCGGATTGGGGGTCGGGTTCAGCCTGCTCTACTGCGGCTTCGCTCCGGGCGGACTGCTGTGGGGCGGACCGCCTCTGCCCCGCTCACAGGTTGCCCATGGCCTCCCCCTCATGGCAGTCACCACGGTCGTGTTAACCGGGGCGAGCGCCCTTCTGTATGCCAACCGGCACGCCCATCATCAGGCCCAGCGGCAGGTACAACAGAAACTCGCCGATCGCGAGGAACTGCTGGACTCTATCGCCCAAACCGTGCCGGGCGGCATCTACCGGGCCAATGCTAAACGAGAGGTGGTCTACGCCAATCAGGCCTTCCTGGAAATGTTTGGGTACGATGAGCTTACGCAGCTCCAGGAGGTAGAGTCGGCGAGCCTCTACGCGGATCCGGACATCCAAGAACGCCTCATTGAGGCTGAGCGCGAGCAGGGCTCGATCGATAGCACAGAGGTGACGTACGAGCGGCGGGACGGATCCACCTTCACCGGCCTTCTTAACACGCGCGCTGTGCAGGACGAGGACGGAGCGGTCAAGTATCACGACGGCGTGATCGCCGACATCTCCGATCTAAAACGGAGAGAACAAGAACTGCGGGCGGCGAAGGACGAAGCGGAACGAGCCCACGCACTGCTCGAGACCCTCTTGAACAACGTGCCGGTCATGATCGACGTCTACGACGAGGACGGCTCGCTGTTGATGGTGAACGACCACTGGGAGGAGGTGCTTGGCTGGACTGCAGCAGAAATGAGGGAACAGTCGTCTCCGCCCGACCTCGTCTTTTCGGATCCGGAGGCACAGCGGAGTGGGAAGTCGTTTGTGGAGGACACCCCGGACGAGTGGCAGGACCTTCAACTTCAGACCAAATCCGGGCAGTCCATACACACCACCTGGACGACAGTTCGCCTGCCCGACGACCGGCGTGTCGAGATTGGCCTGGACATCACCAACCGAAAGGCCTATGAAGACGCCCTCCGCGATCAGCGCGACCGGTTCGAAACCTTGTTCGAAAACTTGCCCACCCCCGTCGTCCACGGCCAACTCCAGCGAAACGGGCGCGACTCGGGGACCATCCGCGACGTGAACACCGCCTTCGAGGAGGTCTTTGGGCACGACGCGGAACACATTCAGGGCGAAGCGCTCGACGACTTGATCGTCCCCTCCGGCAAGGAGGAGGCTGCGCTTGAGCTCAACCAGCAGGTGATGGCCCACGGAACGCTCGAAACGGAGGTCGAACGCATTACCGCAGACGGCCCCCGAATCTTTCGTCTGCAGGCAGCCCTCCGCGAGAAGAGTAGGGGCGCCATGGAAGCGTATGCCATCTATTCCGACATCACCGAGCGGAAAAACATGGAAGAGAAGCTGCGGAGCCGAGAAGAATGGCTCCGCTCGATTACGCAGAACATCTCAGACGGCATCTTCCGGAGCACTCCAGACCGCGGACTCGCCTACGCCAATCAGGCCTACGTGGATATGTTCGGCTACGAGAGTGCGGAGGAGCTCTACGACATTGACTCGGTCGACATGTATGCCGACCCCGAAGAACGAGAACGACTTATAGAGATCGAGAACGAAGAAGGCAAAATCGATGGGGTCGAGGTCGAGTTTCAGCGCAAGGACGGGTCGACCTTCGTCGGGCTCCTGAGCAGCACCGTCGTCCGCGACGAGAACGGAACCCCCCGATACTACGACGGCGCCGTGACCGACATCACCGAACGGAAACGGCGGGAGCAGGAGCTTCAGGCCGCCAAGGAGGACGCCGAAGAAGCCAACCGGCTCAAGTCGGCCTTCCTTGCCAACATGAGCCACGAAATTCGGACCCCGCTCACCTCCATCATCGGCTTCGCCGAAGCGATTGGAGAGGCAATTTCCCGCTCCGCCGAGGCAGACGAAATGACAGACAGTTCCGCCCCTGCCTCCGAATCGGCCGCGGACGTCCGTCAGTTTGCCACACTCATCGAACGGAGCGGCCAACGACTGCTGGAAACCCTCAACTCGGTGCTCGATCTCTCGAAACTGGAGGCCGGTTCGATGCGCCTCGAACTGCAATCGGTCGACGCGGCGCAGGAAGTGAAAGAGACCGTCGAGTTGTTCGAACGACGCGCGGCTGAAAAGGACGTGGCGATGGACGCCGACATTCCGGACACTCCACTCTGGACACGGGCCGACCGCGGGGCCCTGGAACGAATTCTCCATAACCTGCTGAGCAACGCCGTGAAGTTTACCGGGCCGGGCGGGTCGGTGGTCGCGCGCTGCTACGGCGACTCGGAGGCCGTGACGTTCGCGATTGAGGACACCGGCGTGGGCATCGATCCCGACTTTCTGCCAAACCTCTTCAATGCCTTCGAGCAGGAATCGACGGGCCACGACCGTAACCACGAAGGGAGCGGCCTGGGCATGGCCGTGACGAAACGGCTGGTAGACCGGATGGACGGGGCGATTGAGGTGGACACCGAGCCCGACGAAGGAACGTGCTTTACGATCGAGTTGCCCGCCGCCTCTCCCCCCGCCTGAACGGACGTGTCCGCTCAGCGCTCCTCCCTGGAGTTCAGCCTTGCCGGAACGGAACCTCAGTCCAAGAGGCCCGAATAACAGAGACCGTATTTGGTTAATACCCTCCAACGCCGCTGCCGCGTCCGGCCGTGGCGTTCCTTTTTTGCCAGGTGCGGCATTTCTCAATCGCATATCACTGTTTCAACGACCCCCAGCAGTATGGCTGACGATGACATCGTCTACATGACCGAAGAGGGACTCGAGGACCTTAAAGAAGAACTGCATCGCCTGCGGACCGAGGAACGATCGCGCATCGCCGACGAGATCGCCGAGGCCCGTGCCAAGGGCGATCTTTCTGAGAATGCCGAG
>PXSY01000003.1 GCA_003023125.1 Bacteroidetes bacterium QH_10_64_19 | reverse complement strand
GAAGCTCTCCTGCGGCCGCTGGCGCCTGAATGTGCCCGTAAAGTCGTAGTCGAACTGAGTGCTCCGCACCCAGAAGCCTCCGCGGAGACGTCCCCAGGAATAGGGTTCTTCGATCCGCAGGGTCGCGTGCGTGTCCCACGTTCCCGACGAGCGGGTGTCCCGATCCGGCGTCTCCACAGAATTGGAAAAGTGGGTGGTGCCAAAGGTCACGTACACCTTCTGCGAAGATCCACTTCCGAAGGCCAGGCACTTCCCTCCGACGGATGTATTGGTCCACCGGAAGCTTGAGGGACGAGAGGGATCAACTCGTCCCCGATCGTACGTCCGGAGTCCCGTAAACGAACATTGCGACTTTCGCCCCTGCGTGTGAAGCCGAGTCATCAGGTCGTAAAACCGGTAGGGAGTGGACTGACTCAACACCTCTGGTCCCGTCCACTCGATCAACGATTGCCGGTAGTGCACGAGGAGGGACTTATCCCCACGGTCGACGGGTCCCTCGGCCCGGCCAGAGGTCACGAATGGGCCGACCTGTGCACGTCCCTGGTATTCTTTGAGGTTGCCGGGGCGCAGGTTAATGTCAAGCACCGACGAAAGGCGCCCCAGATATCGAGACCCGAAGCCCCCGGCGTAGAAGTCAGCGTCGGAAATGAGGTCGGCCGGAAATGCGGAGTAAAACCCGATGATGTGGAACGGCTTCTTGATCGGCGTTCCGTCCACGAGAATGAGGTTCTGTGAGGGCGTCCCGCCCCGTACGAAGAGGCGTCCCCCTCGATCTCCAATCGAGGTCACACTCGGGAGGCTTCGCAGGTACATCGCAAGGTCCGAGCCGGGCCCCGGACTCGGCAGCGTTTCGATGTCGGCCGGACGGATGCGGCGAAGGCCGGCCTTCGCGTCTTCAACCTCCCGCTCGGCCTCAACGGTCACCTCTTCAAGCTCTTGGCGGGTCGATTGGAGGGATACAGAAAGGGTACGGGTACCCGGCCGGAGGCGAAGCGTGTCGCGACGTGTCTCGTACCCGGTGTATGTCACCACAAACTGGTAGGTCCCCGGCGCAACCTCGCTGATCTGATAGAATCCGTCCCCGTCGGCCGCAGCGGCCCCAACGATGCCGTCAGCGTCTTGAAGCACCACGTTGGCCCGGGTGAGCGGCGCCCCGCTGGCCTGATCGGTGACAAACCCCCTCAGGACGGCAGTGTCCTCCTGGGCGAACGAAACGGATCCGCTCGCTCCCAGCAGGAGGAGTCCCGCGACGAGAGCGGCGAGCCGCCCGGGAGAAACTGTGCGCGGAATAATTCTCATAATCGAGGAGAGATGGATTTTGAGAGTGCATGCACGAGGCAGGCCATCTTCCCATCGTGCCGTTTTGAGTACATCGTGTCTGCTCGAACGCAACCAGGCCCGCGGACGATTACCGCTACGGATTCCGCTGGTCCACCGTCACCTCTGCCGTGTCCGAATAGACCCCTCCAAACATCCCGAGCCCTCCCTGCACGTTCGTGAACGAGTCTGGGCGGGCGACCTGTGAGATCGTCGCGTCGTTAAAGCGGGCCCATTCCGGCCAGTCGGGTCCTCCCGCGAAGGCAATCACTTGCGCCGAGTCCACGATGCACACGCGTTCCCGGGTCCGGTTCGTCGTTATCAGGTCGTCCCTGTAATTGATTTGGGCCATGTACCCGTCCTCCGTCTTCGTAACATCGTCGTACGAGTCAAAATCGAAGGTCTGGCTGAGCCCCATGAAGGTCTGGAAGTAGCGCATCTGGAGCGCAGCGACCTCCTCCGTCTCGATGCTGAGGTCGAAAACGTTCGACTCTGGAGGCTGCGTGCACGGAAGCAAAATATCGCCCTGCACATCGATCGAGGGAGGGACGGACGGGGTCGTGGTGGTGGCCTGAGTTGTGTCTCCGTCCGTATTCGACACGACGAGCCGGTACGACGTGCCCGAAGCAATGGACGTGGTCGTCCAGAAGTTGTGCTGGAACTCGTCCCGAAAAATCTCCACCAGCGAGTCTCGGAGGGTCCGCTTCTGGCCGGTCTCCAGGTTTTCAAGCGTCACACGGCTCCACACGCACCCATTGCGTATCTTGAGCGGGATTGATCACCCCAAAGACGGAGTAGTGACGCTCCGTGGACGGATCGAACGCTTGCACGGACGAGTCGCAGCCGAGCACCAGCACACCCGTTCCCAGAAACGCAAGGAGAAGGCTCCAGCTCCGGCGCGACAGCGCAATGAATAGTGACAATAAAACCTGTTGGATTTTTTGCATGTCAGCAGGCCTGTATCCCAACTCGTGGCGAATACTGGCGCGCAGTCTAGAAATTGCTCCTCAGCCTCCAGTGCCCTGCCTCTGTCCGGGCAGTGGAAACCCCGTCTGAACAGCGCACTCCGAACACTTTCGGTGTACAAACCCGAACGGCGATTGGTTGCAGGCCTCCTCGGTTCCACCGTCCCCCACCGCTAGTCTGACTCCCTATCCCTTCGAGTCGACCGCGACAGGGACCGACCGAGACCGGTCTATCCAGTCTATGCCTCAGTCCGAGCGGAGCGAGAGCGCATTCTCAAGATCGCTTAGGGATTTTTCTTTCCTGGCGTCCACCGATGCTCGTCAAGCGCCACGCGGTTGGGGCCCACAAAGGTCACGCCTTCGCTACGCAGCCGCTCCTCCATGACGTGGGGCGTCTCAAAGTGGCGACGGCCCGTCAGCTCGCCATTCCGATTGACGACCCGGTGACAGGGAAGACCGGTCCCGACGGCCTCGTTGAGTGCCCACCCGACAGTCCGCGCCGCCCCCCGGCGGCCCAGGTGCTCGGCAATGTCGCCGTAGGTGGTGACGCGGCCGGGCGGAATCTCCGCCACCACGGCCCAGACTTGCTCAAAGAAGGACGTCGACCCCGCCATTTCAGAAGGTGAATGAGCTTAGACAGAATACAAACGGCTGTCATTTCGACGGGAGGGAACGTCTTTTTCGCTCCTCAGATCCGAATCGGCGACCCGAGTGCCCCAATGTCGTCCTTGCGGCGCTTCTCGCCGATGGGATGGATGGGCATGAGCCACAGTGTGTTGATGCCCATCGCTTCAATCTCGTCGAGCCGCCCAATGAGGCCGCGGAAGGTCCCCTCCTCCGACGCATCGGGGACAAAGACCTCGTAGACCGTGGCATCTTGCACCCAGGCCAGCTCCCCCACCCCGTCGACGGAC
>PXSY01000002.1 GCA_003023125.1 Bacteroidetes bacterium QH_10_64_19 | reverse complement strand
GACGACGAACGGACGCCTGCGCCGCCTCCGGCGCCGTTCATGCCCGTCGAGATGACGCAGTACGGGATCCTTTGTCTAAACTAAGTAGAACGGAGGAAATACTTCCGAACGCGCGTCTGAAACCCCCAGCAGTTATCTCGCGCACCGAAGGTTTTCGAGCGCAGGGCGGGCTGCACGCTGCAGGCGCGGCATGTCGACCGCCGTGAGGCAGCGCTCGAACTCGGCACCCAGCGGCTCCAGCCCACCGACATCGTTTACCGCTCGAAGGAGGTCCAGCGCAAGCACATTCATGGTCCCCTCCCAGACCGGCACCGCCTGCGCCTCCCGAAGTGCGTCGTCCTCGCGGATGGGCACGTAGAAAAGCGCCAAACAGGTTCACAGGCCTTCACTCGACAAACTTGTACCCGATTCCGTACACGGTTTCCAGATGGACCGGCTCCTCCGGGGTCGGCTCGATCTTTTTGCGGAGCGAGGCCACGTGACGGTCGATGGTGCGTGTGGTGATGTCGCCGCTGATGCCCCACACGTCCCGGAGCAACTGCTCGCGACTCACCGTGCGTCCCCGGTGTTTGATGAGGTACTCGAGAACCTCGAACTCGAGGGAGGTGAGCTCTATTGCCTCGTCGCCTCTCGTGACCGTCTCATCGGGAAAGTGGACCGTGATGTCCCCGGACGAAAACACGTCCCCGGTGTCGGGCAGGCTGGATTCGGTGCGGGCGAGGACCGCCTCCATCCGGGCTTTGAGCTCTTTGGTGTCGAACGGTTTGGTGACATAGTCGTCGGCCCCGAGATCGAATCCCCGAAGCTTGTGTTTGTGCTCGTCTTTCACCGTGAGCATGATTACTGGCGAGTCGACGCCGGCCTGCCGTGCCTCCCGAAGCACCTCGAACCCGTCCTTCTCAGGGAGCTTCACATCGAGAAGGACAAGATCGTACGGGGGAAGGGTCGTGAGTTCTTGCAACGCATTCTCTCCATCGGACGTGAGCTGGACCTCATAGCCCTCACGGTCAAAGAGGTCTTCCAGGCCGGCCCCGATCTCGGGATCGTCCTCGGCGATGAGGAGGCGGGCGTCGGAGGTCTCTGTCGAGGCGGCTTTGGACAAAGACATACGGGGGTGGGGGCGTCTGCTTTAGCAGATAACGGGGAGACGTCCACGTCAGGGAGCAAAGAGCCTCGTTAAGAACGCGCTTACCAACGCTCTTTGAGAAAGATTCGCAGAGACATGGGGATGACCCGGGGAGCCGCATGCTGGAAGTCCTTCCGGAAGCATTTTGGCCTGGTCGGCCGCTAACCAACGCCCCCTGCGAAGAGCGTGGGGGAAAACGTGAATACACGAACTGATTGCTCTGGAGACAGAAAACGTCAGCGGCCCGCGCCCGCGAGACACGCGTCATGGGGCATGACAAGACTGGTGGAACGGCGAACTGAACGGCTGCTGGCGGGTACCTACATCGACATCCCTCTGGATGCTTTCTACGGTGAGTCCTCCAGCATGGACGCGTCTCCGCTCTTCGACCCGCAGTATCTTCCCGTCATCGCGGCCACGTTGATCGGGTTTGCCGCGCTTGCGGCGGTGCTGCTCGTGCCGATCTATCGGTTTCTCGACCGGGAGGAGGAGGTTGCCGAAGAGTGGACCCCGGAGGCCGTGGCGGAACGGATGCGAGAGCAGCAACACGGCGCTACGGATGGCACGGAGGGACCGGACCGAGACGAAGGCTCGTCTCCCGAGACTGAGGGGGCGTCGCCGGACTCGTCGACATCTTAGGACTCTGGATCGGCATCGGGCCCAGCGGCGTCGGCGGGCGCGTCCACCCGCACCATCGGACGGAGTGTTTCCAGGGTCTTGGGGCCGATGCCGCTCACGCGCGTCAACTCGTCGACGTGCTGGAAGGGGTGCTGCGACGATCGGTACGCCTCAATGCGCTTCGAGAGGGCGGGGCCGATTCCCGGGAGGGCCTGCAGGGCGTCAGGGCGGAGGCGGAGTCCGCCGTGGACTGAGCGACGAGCGAATTGGACGCCACAGGCGGTGTCTGCTGCTCCTGGACGTGGCGCACGGTGAGCCCGAGCAGGAATAGGCTGGCAAGGGTCAGCACCGCGAGTCCTTCGTGGCGGGTGATGGAAAGTCGTTGCTGAAGGCGGTAGAGCCAAATCATGGCGAAAGAATAATGGGTTGCGACCGGCACCGAGCATAATGTGACCCGTTGTGTCCGATAGACACATTCGGTGCCGGAATCTAACGTCTCAGGCTGCAGATGGAGGATGGCAGACCGAAAGCTGTGTTGCGTATTGCGTAGTGCATGGCATACTGAACCCGTAAAAACACGCAGTACGAGATAGGCAACATAGACACTCTACCCCCTGGCCGGTCTCGTTCTTCACCGCGTCCCGACATCCGGAATTTTCCGCGTTTACGTACCTTCGGCCATGGCACAGCGGTCCATCGTACGAACCGAGGCAATTGTCCTGCGGAGCCTCGACTACGGCGAGACGAGTCAGATCGTCACGCTGTACACGCGAGAGAAGGGGAAACTCGGCGTAATGGCCAAGGGGGCCCGGCGGCCAAAGAGTTCATTTGGTGCGACGCTCCAACCGATGGCCTACACGCAGGTGGTGTTCTACTACAAGCCAACGCGCACGCTGCAGACACTCAGCGAGAGCAGTCACGTCGAATCGTTTCATCGTCTCCGCCGCAACCTGACGTCCATCACGGTCGGGTTTCGGATCGTGGAGCTCGTCGACGCCCTGATGGAGACCGAAGACGCCCAGCCTGAGGTGTTCGCGCTTCTCGTCCACGCGCTGCGCCGGTTGGACGCCCGGGAGGCGCGCGTGTCTAACGTGTGGCCGTACGTCCAGCTTCAACTGGCCCAGATCCTGGGGGTGGCGCCGGCCGTCAGGCGCGATCGGGTGGAAGCGGTGACTGAAGAAGAGGGGCTACTTTCGCTTGTGGATGGAGGGGTCTATCCCGACGGTGGTCGGGACGCGGTGCCCGAAGAATCGTGCCGCGCCTCCCGGGCGGCCCTGCG
>PXSY01000001.1 GCA_003023125.1 Bacteroidetes bacterium QH_10_64_19 | reverse complement strand
GCAGCGGACGCGCCTCCACGACACGATTCGGGCCCTTGCCGAAGCCGACGACCAGCTCACGCTCTTCGAGTACGCGCTGGCCACCATCGTGCGGCACCGGCTGGAGCATGTGGCCCAGCCCCATGCAGAGCGGGTGCAGATCCGTCGGTTCGCAGAGGTGAAATCTCATCTTGCCGTTCTCCTCTCCGGACTGGCCTCCGTGGGGCATCGGGAGGCGCGCGGGGCGAAGCGGGCCTTCCGGGCCGGCGTCGAGGCCCTGCAGGCGCAGTATGAGGGGGTGGATATGCAGCTACGGTCGGTCTTGGCGCAGGCACTCGATGCTGCCCTGGACCGGCTGGCCGTCGCGGCGCCGTCGCTCAAGGAGGCCGTGGTGGCCGCCTGTGCTCAGTGCGCCCTGGCCGACGAACGAGTCACGAGCGCGGAGGCCGATCTGCTCCGCGCGGTCACCATTGCGCTCGACGTCCCCCTGCCCCCGCAGGTCACCCGCACGGCCCCGGCGGAGGAGACGTCGTAGCCACACCCCCACCGTATTTTCTCCCTTCAGTACCGGTCTCCCATGTTCTTCAGATTTCGCGTCTACGGCGGTCTGCTCGCGCTCTTGGTTGTTGATCTCGCCGCCGGGGGCTGTGCGGACGACGCCGGCTCCGACGCGCAGACGGCCGGGGATTCGATCGCCACGGCCGCCCCCACCTCGAACGTGCTCCTTGCGCCCCTCGACACGACGGGCGGCACCGCGGGGCTGGGACCGAGGGAGCCGGTCACCCAGCGGGCAGGCTACGACAACCAGCCCGCCTTCACGCCGGACGATGAGGCTCTGCTCTGGACCACCATTCGCGGCGGGCAGTCCGACGTCTACCGTCGCTCCATCGGGACGGGCGACACGTCCACGACCCGGCTCACCGAGACGTCTGTGAGCGAGTACTCCCCGACGCCCCGGCCGGGCGGCGGATTGAGCATCGTGCGGGTGGAAGAGGACGGGCGCCAGCGCCTCTGGCACTACTCGGCGCAGGGGGACCCGGTGGGGCCCATCCTTCCCGACGCCGACTCTGTGGGCTATCACGCGTGGCTCGACCGGGACCGGGTGGCCCTGTTCGTGCTCGGCAGCCCGCCCACCCTGCATCTGGCAAACACCGAGACCGGCCGGGACACGGTCATTGCGTCGCGCATCGGGCGCTCCTTGCGCTCAATTCCGGGGGAGCCCGCGGTGAGCTTCGTTCGCGTCCGTGAGGACTCCACGACGGCCCTCCACAAGCTCGAAGACGACGGCGGACTTCGCACGCGCCGCCTCACCGCCGCGCCGGGAACGGGCACCGGCACCTTTCACGCGTGGACGCCGGGCGGGACGCTTCTCATGGCAACGGATCAGGCCCTACAGGCATGGGGGGCGGCCAGGTCGGAGTGGCGGACCGTAGCCCCACTGAAGGATCTTGCCGTGACCCGTCTCGCGGTATCGCCCTCCGCCGAGCGAATCGCCCTCGTCGATACGGAGTAGGGCCGACCGGCCCGCATATGGCTTCAGGGCCGGCTGGGGGCGGGCTCGGATGACGGGGACGGTGCCGGAGGAACATCGAGAAAGCGCGCCAGAAATTCGTAGGTCCGAACCAAGTGATCGACGCGCTGGGGGGGAGTGGCGGTGGCGTTCATATCGTGCCCCACGCCGGGATAGCGCACGTATTCGACCGGTCGGTCCAGAATCTTGAGGCGCTTGTACATGCGCTCGCTCTGCGACAGCCCTACGCGACGGTCCTGGGCGCCCTGGAGAAGCAAGAGGGGCGTCTCGATCTGGTCGGCGTACGTGATCGGCGAGTTGAGCCGGAGGACGGCCTGCATGGGAGCCCCCGACGAGTCCGGAGGACGGGGGCCCACCGAGAGGGCAGAGGAGTCGGCACCCAGCGACGGGGCGTCCTCCCACGGGTACCCCCCAAACTCCCGCGGCAGTGACCGCCAGGCCTGTCCCTCGTCCACAAATGCGGAGAGGTCGTAAATTCCGTTGAGGGCCACCGCGGCCCCGAAGCGGTCCGTCTGTCCGAGGAGCCAGGCGGCCAGGGTGCCGCCGTACCCGGCACCGCCCACGGCCACCTGCGTGGAGTCGCTCCAGGACAGCGCCGCGGCGGAGTCGGTCAGGGCAAGCACGTCCTGGGCTGGGCCGGGGCCCCAGTTTCGGTCGTTGGCGTGCCGGAAGGCGGCGCCGAACCCCTCGGACCCGCGTGGGAAGACCTCCAGAAGCCCGATCCCGCGCCCCGCAAGGTACTGGCGCTCAAACCACATTTCGGGCGCGTGCTCGTCGCTTAGCGCCTCCGGACCGCCCCGCACCTGGACGAGAAGGGGCGCCGAAAGCGAATCGGTCGCCAAGGACGGCCGTGTTGCCCGGCCATAGATGTCGAGGCTGTCATTCGTCACCATGATTTCCCTCGGAGTGGCCAGGCGCCGCCGCGACAACCAGTCGGCATTGGGGGCGGCGAGCGCTCGTTCGTTGTCGAAGCTGACGGTGTTAGTGTAGAGGGCCGAGGGCGTACTGGGATCCGTCGTGGCGTACGTGATGGTGGCATCGGTCACGTCGAAGGTATGAATGACCCGTGTGTCTGCCGTCATCTGCTCGTACCCGGCCGGATCCGCCGTCGTCGAATCGTACGGAAATTCGTCACGCGAGGTGGTCCGGTCGGGCGTCATAACCGGACGCGTCTTCTGAGCGCTGGTGTCCCGGGCAAAGGGAGTGAACCGGTAGAGCGGGCGTCCGCCCTGCGAGGGGGCTGTGACGTAAAGGTGCCATCCGTCGGGCGACCAGCGAAACGACTCCACGTCGCGGTCGAATTCGCCCGTGATAAATCGCGGCTGCGAGCGTCCGTTGAGCGCAAACAGCCCCACGTCGGCCTGTTCCGCCCGGGTCGGCGAGATGCGCTGTGCCCGAAACGCCACCGTATTGCCGTCGGCCGTCATGTGCGGGGCCGTCAGGGCGTGGTCCTCGATTTTCAGGAGGCGCCGAATCTCGTTCTGGTTCAGGTCCACCACGTAAAGATTGCGCTGTTGAACGCGATCGGGGGGACGGTCGGTCGGCGGCATGCCGCTCACCACGATCTGATCGCCGCCGGAGAGCCATTCGGCGTGGCCGAAGGAGCGATAGCCCTGGGTCACGGGCCGGGCCTCCGGTCGGGGCGGTGTTCGGGAGCGGAAATTGGAGGGCACGTCGACGACGAAGTGATGCTGGTACGTGGGGGGCGGCTGGAGGTCGTGCTTGCCCTGCAGATCGGGCCGCGAGGAGACGAGGGGAGCGCCGGGCCGACGGTCGCGGTCCAACCACCGGCGCACCTGCACGAGATTGCCGTCCGGCGTGGCGGTCGGATCCGGGTCGACGGGGACCATTGTGGTGTCGGGGCGGAGGCGGAGCCGACTCAGCACGGCCCGCAGGCTGTCCGGCGTCAGGGCATTGAGGCTGTCGATCGGCTGGGCGGCCAGGGAGTCGGGCACGCTCGGATGTCTCGGGGGGCGGAGGGTGCGGGCCGTGTCTGCATCCTGCACGCGGCGGTCGTCCGGCCGCAGGGCGAGGGTGTCGACCGGATTGAGCGTTCGGCTGTGGCGGAGCACGAGCAGCGTGTCGGAAGGCACCCTGCGCGTGAGATCCTGAGGGGGGCGGCCGGGGCGCTCGCTGGGGGCCGGCTGGCCGGTGCGTTGCTCCAAGGCCCGTGCGGGGACGGCACTCGCAAAGAGAAGCTGCTCCCCGTCGGGGCTCCACTGCGGGTGCTGGGCCCCGTGCGGGGTGTCGGTAAGCTGATACGGGGGGGCGCCATTGAGGGAGGCGACGAAGACCTGAGGCGTCCCGTCCACGGGCTGCACGAAGGCGAGGTGCGTCCCGTCCGGGTGCCAGGCCGGGTGCGAAGCGTCGGTGTGGTCGCGGGTCAGCAGGCGGGGCCTTCGATCGCCGGTCGTTCGCGTCACGTATAGCTGGGTGCGATCGGCGCGCGCGGACGGCTCCGACGGGGAGGAGGCGACGCTGCGCACCGTGTAGGCCACAGAGCGCCCGTGCGGCGACAGGCGAACATCGCGGACTTCCTGGATCCGATATAGGTCCTCAGCCCGAATGGCGCGGATCGATCCGGATTGCGCCCAGGTCGTTGACGGAGCCCCCCCAAGCAGAAGGCCGAGGACGAAAAGGCCGAGCAGGAGCGGGCGGGACGCGAGGCCTCCTGCTTGGGAGGCGGGTCCACTACGGGGCAAACGATACGCCGAGGTGAAGAAGGTTTGCATCAACGCCGGGGTTGATTTGTCCACGAAAGCCATTCGACAGGTGATGATAGCGGTAGCCCACGGAGAGCAAAAGTTCAGGAGTCAGCACGATGCGAACCCCAGCGCCCACGTTGAACATAAAGTTGAACTGCGTCCCACGCTCGCTGGGAATGGGCTGGCCGGAATAGAAGAGCCCTGCATTGCCTGCGAGAACCGGCTGAACACGCTTAGCTGCCCGAAACTTCACCCGAAGTCCTGCCGGATTGACTCCTACTCCGTACGTGTCTAAGCTTCTCGTTCGGGCAGGGCGCTCCTGGGGAAGCGGCGAGGTCGTTTTTGAAGACATGGACAGCCGAAGAACCGGGACTACGTCCACCGTGTATGTGAGCGTCGGGCCTGTTGGTGGGCTAGCGTCGTGCGAAGGATGAGGAACCAGAAGCCGCTCGTATCGGACGCCCAGGACCCTCAACTGTGCCTGTTGGATGTTTCCAAGAAGGGTACCCGTTGCGAAGGAGCCCCCGCCCCACGCGCTGAGGGTGTGTGTCGAGAGAGCCTGGACGGCCGCTGGCGATGATGACGGCTGGGACGCGGTAATGCTCGTGTCCAGGCGCAAACTCCCCGCCGCCGACGTATCGTCTGTGGTCTGGGCCACGCACGGCGCGAGTGCGAACAGATGGATCAGTACCACGAGGACCGACAGGCGACCGCGCAAGAAGATGAGTCGTGTTCGTCCAAAAAGAGTGCTTCGGTGAATCTTCGGGTCAGCCGAAGTGCAGATCAGTATCGGTGCGGCCAGAGCGATTTGTTTGTTGCACCGCCCCAGCCGAGTGGTGTTCGATGATTCTCTCCGAATCCACGTCTCACATGAAGCTTTTCTACAATCAGTACGGCGAATCGGGACCTCCGCTCATCATCCTGCACGGGCTCCTCGGCGGGCACGGAAATTGGCACACCCTGAGCCGGACGGCGTTCCGGCAGGTGGCACGGGTGTACGCGGTTGATCAGCGCAACCACGGACGGTCTCCCCACGCGGACCGCATGGATTACCCACGCATGGCGGCCGACCTGCGGACCTTCATTGATCGGCACGACCTCGCGCCGGCGACCCTGTTGGGCCATTCGATGGGCGGCAAGACGGCCATGCAGACTGCTCTTTCGCATCCGGGCCGAGTAAATGCACTCATCGTGGTCGACATGGCGCCCAAGGCGTATCCGCCCCACCACGTGGATTTGATGGACGCCTTGGCCCAGATCGATCCGGCGACGCACGAGGACCGGAGCGCCATCGACGCGGCGCTGGCCGAAGACGTGCCGTCCCGGCCCATCCGCCAGTTTCTGCTCAAAAACCTCGACTACGACAGCGGCACCTACACCTGGCGGATGAACTTGGACGCCATCCGGGCACACTACGACGACATTACGGCGGCCCTGCCGGCGGACTCGACCTTTGACGGCCCCGCGCTCTTCGTGCGGGGCGGTCGGTCCGAGTATGTATCGGACACGGACGTGGACGACATTCACGGGCGGTTCCCCAACGCCGAACTCGTGACCATCGAGGAGGCCGGCCACTGGGTGCACGCCGATGCGCCCGAGGCCCTCGCGGAGGTGGTGACGGACTTCCTGGTTGAGACCGCAGGTGGGTAACCGCGCACGGCCGCGCAGGTCTGTTCGGGCGTTGGAAACGTGTGGCAGCCCATCACCAATCGGACCGAAAATAAAAAAGCCCCGGACCGCGGGGCGGGGAGGGGAGGGCAACGGCCCGGGGCAAAAAGGAGGAGACTGCGTGGTATCTCGCGATCTCTGTTTCTCAGAATCCACTGTTACATAGATCGCAGCCAGCCCTTTGCTCCGATAACTTTCGATGAACTGGACGGATTAAATATAATTTTGCAGTCTGGAGGGCGGGCGCCATAGGAGCCCCAAGGACGACCCGGGTCACTGCAGGCCGAGGAACGTGTCTAGGGTGTCGAAGAAGGCACCGGGGGCCTCCCAGTGGGGAAGAAGGCCGCCGGGCAGTGTTTCGTGCGAGAGATCACGCGATGCGGTGTCCATCAGGGCGGAAAGCCCCTCGAACGACTGTACGGTCTGGCCCGGCGCTTCGGGGGACAGCAGGAGGGTGGGGCGGTACAGCCGGGCGTAGACGGAGGCGGCCACGTCCTCAATCGAGAGGGTGCCGTCGATAAAGCGGAGCGGCGCCCGGTGGGCCCCGCGGACGTGCGCCGCCTGTTCGGCGTAATCGAGAAGCGCCGCGGGGATGGCGTCGGGGTCGAGAAAAATTTGGCGAGCGTAGTAGTCCTCCAGGGAGGCGCGACGGGTAAGGCGCTGGTAGAGCAGCTCAAAGGCTCCGGTCGTGTCGGCGAGGGCGAGGCCCCATCGACCGAGATGTGAGGGGCCCTGGGTGGCATCGAAGCCGGTGGGGGAGATGAGCACCAACCGACGGACCCGCGGAGCGGCCTGGAGGGTGACCTGCGCTGCGTACTCGCCGCCCAACGACAGGGCGATCAGGTCGACGGGCGTGTCGGGCACGTCCGCGAGGAAGTGGTGAAGCTGTCGTCGGTACAGGGCGGGGGCGTAGTCGAGCGGCCCGCGGTCGGACCGCCCGAAGCCGAGCCAGTCGAGGGCGTACACGGGCCGGTCCGTCGTCGCCAGGTGCTCCGCGATCGGCTTCATCTCGCGGCTCGACGCGACGGCGTTGAAGCTGTGGAGCAGCACGACGGGCGGCCCGGTGCCGGGACGGGCGTAGTACTGCACGCGGCCGTCGGGGGCTTCGAAGGTGCGGGGAGCGATGTCGAGGGCCGGCGGCAGCGAGAAGGGGGACGGCAGGGTGCGTCGGTAGAGCCAGGTGGCTGCACGGAGTCCCACATACGTCCCTGCGAGAACTGTGCCTGTCGTAAGGGCGGTGCGACGGACAGAAGAGAACTTCGAAGGCTCGGACATGAGGCAGGGGGGGAAGTGAGGAGACACGAGCGTTCTCGAACGCCGGGTCCCCGTCGACGTTCGACGGGAACTGTTTCGTTCCCGTCGATTAGGTCTGTGTGTGCCTTGGACACCCAATCTCTCGGGTTCAATGCCCCTGTAGCTCAACTGGAGAGAGCGGTGGCCTCCTAAGCCGCAAGTCGCGGTTCGAGTCCGCGCAGGGGTACTTTTCG